>NZ_VMNE01000019.1:0-154582 GCF_013277565.1 Streptococcus sp. k-90
CCTGTGACTAGTTTCCTAGTTTGCTCTTTGATTTTCATTGAGTATTAGTTTGTATATGAAGCTGGGAAAATCTTATTAAAAGTAAAAAAAGCTTTAAATCAAACAGTTTAGACTATTGATTTAAAGCTTTTTGCTTATTCCAAATCTTCTGTAGAACCTCACAAAAACGGCTCTATGACTTTTGAGGTATAGTTCAACTATAAGAGATAATAGTCTTTTGGTGGTATTTACACTATATAGAAATCAAAAAGCAACTCGCGCCTATGTCACCTTACATTCAATCTATTACTAACTTTCTTATCTCTATATTCAACCCTACCTAGTTTTTTATTAAGGATTGGAAGCGAGTTCTTTTTGATTTTCTTTCAGCAGACTTCAAGATTTGTCCTATCCAGAGGATATCTTTTCTTCACCCCCACAATGACTAACAAATGGCTTTTCTTTACTCTACAACTGCTTCAGCGATTTCTTCACGACTAATACCAGCGAAGTAGCGTGTAATATCAATTGTTTCTAGTGCTTTAAGGACATCTTCGCGTTCGTATTTCACTCCACGAAGGACATCTTCTACTGCAGCAACGTCTTCGATACCAAAGAAGTCACCATAAATCTTGATGTCTTGGATTTTTGATTCGAGAACATTAGCAAATACTTCCACCTTACCACTAGTGAATTTGGTTCCACGACGGACGTTAAATTCAGGTGATTTACCGTAGTTCCAGTCCCAAGTTCCAAACTTGGTGTCCTTGATACGATTGATTTCAGCCAATTCTTCCTCAGAAAAAACGTATTCTGTCATTTCAGGGTACTCTTTTTTCATGTATTCCAATAGTAAATCACGGAATTCTTCGACAGTGATTTTTTCTGGTAATTCATTGATAATATTGGTTACGCGAGCACGGACGGATTTCACACCTTTTGATTCAAATTTATCCTTTGAAACCTTGAGGGCGTTAGCAAGGACTGACAAATCAACGTCAAAGAGCAAGCAACCATGATGCATGATACGACCATTGATATAGGCTTGGGCATTACCACAGAATTTCTTACCGTCGATTTCTAAGTCATTACGGCCTGTGAACTCAGCTTTAACCCCAAGTTGAGCTAGTGTATTGATAACTGGCGTTGAGAAGCTCTTAAAGTCAAAAGCCTTGTTTTCATCTTCTTTTGAGATGATCGTGTAGTTTAGGTTATTTAAATCGTGGTAAACAGCTCCACCACCGCTGATACGGCGGACCACCTCAATGCCATTTTCGCGAACATAATCCCGGTTGATTTCTTCGATAGTGTTCTGGTGACGACCAACAATGATAGATGGTTTGTTAATCCAAAGCAGGAAGATTTGATCCTCATCCAAAAGGTGTTTAAAGGCATATTCTTCCAAGGCGATATTAAAGGCAGTGTCGTTTGAATGATTGATAATATATTTCATGATATCCCTTTATACGATAGAGACTGGAAAACATCTTTCCAGTCTAATCTATCTTTCTTTTATTTTTTCTTAGGTGAGTGGATGGCCATTCCTAGAACATCCGCAAATGCTTCATACATCACTTCAGAATAGGTTGGGTGTCCGTGGATAGTCTTCAACATTTCTTCTACAGTGATTTCCATTTCGATGATGCTTGACGCTTCATTGATCAACTCTGCAGCTGCAGGGCCAATGATGTGAACACCGAGGATTTCACCATATTTCTTGTCTGCAATGACTTTAACAAATCCTTGAGCAGCATCTGATGCAATGGCACGACCATTAGCAGCAAAGTTGAATTTACCAATTTGGACATCATATTTCTCACGAGCTTGTTCTTCTGTTAAACCAACTGCTGCTACTTCAGGAAGTGTGTAAATAGCTGCAGGAGTCAAGTTCAATTTAGCAACATGGTGATTTCCTTTAAGGGCATTTTCAGCGGCTACTTCACCCATACGGAAGGCTGCGTGAGCCAACATCTTGGTACCATTGATGTCACCTGGTGCATAAATACCAGGAACAGAAGTTTCCATGTACTCGTTAACCTTGATACGACCACGGTCTAACTCGAACTCTACTTCACCAATTCCTTCGAGGTCTGGTACACGACCGATTGAAAGAAGAGCTTTGCTTGCGATAATATCGTCTTTTCCTTCAATCTTGATACGAAGTTTACCATCTTCTTCGATGATTTCTTGCAGTTTAGTACCAGTCAAGATAGTCATACCTTTTCGTTCAAGAATCAAGCGAAGATTCTTAGAAACTTCAGCATCCATAGCTGGCACGATACGGTCCATCATTTCAATAACAGTTACCTTAGAACCAAATGTCATGAAGGCTTGACCGAGTTCAATACCGACAACTCCACCACCGATGATAACAAGGCTTTCTGGAACTTCGTTAATTTCAAGAATGTCGTCACTTGTCATGACAAGTGATGATTCCATACCAGGAACGTTAATCTTGCTGACTTTTGAACCACCAGCAAGGATAATCTTCTTAGTTTCAAGCAATTCTGAACCATTTACCAAGACATTCTTGTCTTTAGTGATGGTTCCAATTCCTTTATGAACAGTAACTCCATAGCTACGAAGAAGTCCTGCAACACCACCAACAAGAGTATTTACAACTTTAGACTTAGTTTCTAAAAGTTTTTCCATATCAACAGTGAAGTTAGGATTTTCAATCACGATACCACGATTTGCAGCATGACCGATGTTTTCGATAATTTCAGCGTTGTGAAGATAGGTCTTAGTTGGGATACAGCCACGGTTCAAGCAGGTTCCACCAAGTTCAGATTTCTCAACAAGGGCAACCTTACCGCCGAGTTGGGCGGCTTTAATGGCTGCAACATAACCAGCAGGACCTCCACCAATCACAACAATATCAAAGGCATCATCGCTCTTACCATCATCATTTGAAGCACTTGCTGCAGGTACTGGGCTAGCTTCTGGCACTGCTGATCCAGCTGTTGGGATGTTTTCCCCTTCTTCTCCAAGGTAACCGATAACTTCCGTTACTGGAACAGTTTCACCATCTCCTTTAAGGATAGCAATCAAGTAACCATCTTCTTCGGCTTCCAATTCCATGCTGACTTTGTCAGTCATGATTTCCAAAAGGATTTCTCCTTCTTTTACAAATTCTCCGACTTTTTTATTCCATTGGACGATTTGTCCTTCTGTCATATCCACGCCGGCTTTTGGCATAATTACTTCTAAGGCCATGTCTTCCTTCCTTTATCTATATCTTAAAAATGAATACTCTTGCTCTTAAATCAACATTGAGATTGGATTTTCAATCAAGGCTTTCAAGTCTTTCATAAACTTAGCACCAGCCATACCATCCACAACACGGTGGTCAATGGTTAATCCTAGACTCATGATTGGGCGAATCACAATCTCACCATTGACGACAACTGGCTTCTCAATTGTCGAACTCACACCAAGGATAGCTGAGTTTGGTTGGTTAATGATAGGACCAAAGGACTGAACGCCAAACATTCCCAAATTACTGATAGTAAATGTTGAATTTTGCAGTTCGCTTGGAGCTAATTTACCATCCAAGGTACGGCCAATGACGTCTTTGAAGGCTACAACCAAATCTGAAAGGCTCATCTTCTCCGCATTGTAAACAACAGGTGTCATCAATCCATTATCCATACCAACTGCCATGGCAAGGTTGACGTAATTATGAGTAATAATTGTCTTGCCATCTTCTGTCAATGAAGCGTTGATGTAAGGGTGTTTCATAAGAGTTTTAACAACTGCAAGTGAAAGAAGGTCTGTTACAGTAGTCTTCTTCCCAGTTGCTTCCATGATTGGCTCCAGAACCTTCTTACGAAGTGCCAACATTTCAGTCATATCAACTTCATAGTTGAGCGTGAAGGTTGGTGCAGTTAGGTAAGATTCAACCATACGTTGGGCAATAACCTTACGCATTGGTGTCATTGGAATACGCTCAATTTCACCGTATGGTGTTACATTATCAGGAACTTCTTCCATTTTTTCGATCTGAGCAGGAGACTTGATGGTATCGTTTTCGATATTTTCAGGAAGCAAGGCCAAAACGTCCTTCTTCATAATCTTACCACGATGACCCGTTCCTTGGATTTCCTGCCAAGCAATATTATGTTCGAGGGCAATTCGTTTTGCAAGTGGCGAAATGCGAACCACGTTTGTGTCTTTATAAGTTTCCACGTCTTCTTTGTGGACACGACCGTTTGCACCTGAGCCAGAAACGTCGTAAAGGTTGATCCCTAAATCATCCGCTAACTTTCTAGCTGCAGGAGTCGCTCTTAGCTTGTCATCAGCCATGACCTCTCCAATTCTATACTAAGATATTAAGGACGAAGAGGGCAATGAAAAAATAGGAGATTGACGATGTGTTCGATGAACACAAGGAAATCTATCTTTTTTTCGCAGACCTCCGTCCGAATTCAATTACATGATACTAAGGGCGTCAAAAGCGACTGAAAAATAGGAAATCAACGCAGACTTCGATGAAGCCAAGGAGATTTATCTTTTTCCGATCTTTTAGCCCGTGTTCAACTCTACAAGCAACTTGGATACAACACGTATCTCAAGTTGCTACGGTTGCCGCTATTAGGCGGTCAACCTAGTAGACTGACTAATTCATTCGTCGAATATTATCGATTCGACTCTCTCATGTCGCAACTCTTTAAATCACTTGGATACAACACGTATCTCAAATTACTACGGTTGCCGCTATCAAGCGGTCAACCTAGTAGACTGACTAAATCTTTCATCGGTTATTATCGAACCAACTCTTCTTGTGATAGGATGCGATGTTTACATAATTTATCTTATGCAATACTATTCTTTGTTATAAGTTTTTCGGATGGCATCTTTGATGCTTTCAACTGTTGGAATCATTGCATTTTCTAGGTTTTGCGCATAAGGCATTGGCACATCTTCTCCTGCGCAACGACGGATTGGTGCATCTAGGTAGTCAAATGCTTCTGACTCTGAAATAATTGCTGAAATCTCTCCGATATAGCCACTTGTTTTATGGGCGTCGTTAACCAGAACAACCTTACCAGTCTTCTTAACTGAGTTTATGATGATATCCTTATCAAGCGGAACAAGGGTACGTGGGTCAACAATCTCAACAGAAATTCCTTCTTCTGCTAATTCTTCAGCAGCTTGAACCACACGACGGAGCATTTTTCCATAAGTAACAACTGTTACATCTGTACCTTCACGTTTGATTTCCCCAACTCCAAGTGGAATCGTGTAGTCTGGATCAACTGGCACTTCCCCTTTTTGGTTAAATTCTGACTTGTACTCAAGAATGATAACAGGGTTGTTATCACGGATAGAAGACTTGAGCAGTCCTTTCATGTCCGCAGGCGTACCTGGTGCCACAACCTTAAGACCAGGAATATGAGTGAACCAAGACTCTAGAGATTGTGAGTGCTGAGCGGCAGAACCTACCCCATTACCAGCTGCGCATCGAACAGTCATTGGAACCTGACCTTTACCACCAAACATGTAACGAGTTTTAGCAGCTTGGTTGACGATATTGTCCATGGCAATAACCGAGAAGTCCATGAAGGTCATATCAACGATTGGACGAAGTCCTGTCATGGCTGCTCCTGCTGCTGCTCCAGAGATGGCAGCTTCAGAAATCGGACAGTCACGAACACGTTCTGGGCCAAATTCTTCAAGCATTCCGACAGAAGTACCGAAGTCTCCTCCAAAGACACCGACATCTTCTCCCATCAAGAACACATTTTCATCGCGACGCATTTCCTCAGACATAGCAAGGATAATGGTGTCACGGAAGGACATTGTTTTTGTTTCCATTTTATCTCTTTCTCCTTAGTCTGCGTAAATATCTTCAAATGCTGATTCAAGCGGTGGGAATGGACTTTCTTCCGCAAATTTAACAGAAGCTTCTACTGCTTCCTTGACTTGCGCTTGAATTTCTTCCAATTCTGTAGCACTTGCAATGTTATTTTCAATAAGATGCTTGCGAAGATTTTCAATTGGGTCTTTTTGTTTCCACAGTTCCACTTCTTCACGTGTACGATATTTACCAGGGTCAGATGATGAGTGACCAAGCCAGCGATAAGTAACACTTTCAATCAAGACAGGCCCATTGCCACCACGAACATGATCTACAGCTTTCTTAAATCCTTCATAAACGTCGATGACATTGTTTCCATCTTCGATGAACATTCCAGGAATTCCATAAGCAGCGCTACGTTGATGGATATGTTCTACGTTGGTCATTTTCTTGATATCCGCAGAGATTCCATAACCGTTGTTAATGCAATAGAAAATGACTGGCAGGTTCCAGATAGAAGCCATATTTACTGCTTCATGGAAAACACCTTCGTTGGTCGCACCATCACCAAAGAAGCAGACAACGATTTTTCCAGTATTTTGCATTTGCTGACTAAGGGCTGCACCAACAGCGATTCCCATACCACCACCTACGATACCATTGGCACCAAGGTTACCAGCATCAAGGTCGGCGATATGCATAGAACCACCTTTACCTTTACAGGTTCCAGTGTATTTACCAAGGATTTCAGCCATCATTCCGTTGAGGTCAATTCCTTTGGCAATAGCTTGTCCGTGACCACGGTGGTTTGATGTGATCAGATCATCTGGGTTGAGAGCTAACATAGCACCCACGTTAGCTGCCTCTTCTCCAACAGAAAAGTGCGTCATTCCTGGCACTTTCCCTTTCTTTACTAATTGCGCAATTTTTAAGTCCATACGACGGATTTCTTCCATTTTACGGAACATTTCTAGCAAAAGATTTTTATCTAAAGTTGACATCTTCTTGCCTTTCTAACTTTCTTCTTACCTTACTATTTTACCGTTTTTGACAAATACTGTCAAAGTTTTTCTAAAAGAAATTTCACAAAATAAAAAAGAAAATCCAATGAGAACAAGGGATTTTCTTATTAAGAATATTTTTTTCACAAACTTTTTTATCTTTTAGATTTTGCTAAAGATTCAAATCTCTTCATAATCACAATTAAACGCCAACGGTAGAGCACCCCGCTCACAATTAGACTAATAATCAATCCGATCCAGTAAGAATAAGCTCCTAAATCTGTTAGGGAATCAAATGCCATAGCAACTGGGATTGCTACTCCCCAATAACCAACCAAACCAAGGTAAAAAGGAATCACTGTATCCTTATAACCCCGCAAAATTCCCTGAAGCGGTGCCGCAAAGGTATCTGCTAGCTGGAAGAAAAGACTATAAGTCAAAAAGCGCGCTGTCAAATCGATAAATTCTGGATCGTTACCATAAAGACTGGCCACATTTCCTCTAAAAATGTAAAGGAAAGATAAGGTGAAGCCTGCAAAAATAAGGGCTGTCCATCTTCCTAGACCAATATAGGTTTTCGCATCATCAAATCGCTTGGCTCCCACTTCATAGGAAACGACAATAGCCATAGCCGATGAGATACTCATAGGAAAGGCGTACATGAGAGTTGAAAAGTTCATAGCTGACTGGTGACTAGCGATAATCAAGGATGAGAACTTAGCCATAATCAAACCAACCACGGAAAAGATAGCTACTTCCGCGAAGACAGTCCCCCCAATAGGCAGACCCAATCGAACTCCTTCCTTGATTTTATCCATATTAAGTGGAATTCGTTTCTCAAGATGTAGGGCTTTGAGCTTCTCCTGTTTAAATAAAACCAGAACAGAAATACCCAGTAAGACCCAGTAGGCCAAAGACGTACCTAAACCAGAGCCAGCACCTCCCAGTTCTGGAACACCAAAGGCTCCGAAAATCAAGAGGTAGTTAAATCCACTGTTCAAGGGAAGCAACAAAAGCATGAGATACATGGACAGCTTGGTCAACCCCAGCGAATCCAGCAAAGAGCGAATGACACTAAAGAGCAACAGGGGGATAATGCCGATAGATAAAAACCAAAGATAACGAACTGCTACTGCCGCCACTGGTGCTTCTAGTCCAAGATGATTCAAGATTAGTGGTGCCAGGAAAATTACCATCCCCAGCAAGACCACAGATAGACCCAAGGCCAGATAAATGAACTGATAAAAATCAGACGCCACTTCTTCCTTTTTGCCTCGACCAAGATGGTGACCAATGATAGGCACCAAGGCTGACACAATTCCTGTTAGGAATGTAAAGAAAGGACTCCAGATACTGGTTGCCATAGACACACCAGCCAAGTCCATGGTATTGTATTGGCCAGTCATAGTCGTATCAACAAAGGAGGCAGAATAATTGGCAAATTGATAAATCAGGATAGGGAAAAATATCTTTAAAAATAAGATAAATTTGTCTTTAAAATGATGAGTCTGGTACATATAGGCTCTCTATTCTTTTTGTTTACAGAGCAGACTCCCACCTAGTTTTGATAGACGATTTGTCCCTTACAGATGGTGTATTTAACCTGCCCTTTTAAGGCTTCACCGATAAATGGTGAATTAGTTGCTTTGGAAGCAAAATGGGAGTCCACAAGGCGGTCAGCCTTAGCGTCAAAAATAGTGATATCTGCTGGACCATTCTCAGCCAAGTAACCTGCTTCAAAGTTATAAAGCTTGGCTGGGTTGTATGTCATCTTTCCGAGTAATTCCATCAAGCTCAACTCCCCAGCTTCCACCAAATAAGTCAATCCGAGGGAAAGAGATGTTTCTAAGCCAGTCATGCCAGATGGTGCTTTGGTAATATCCTCGACGTTTTTCTCATCCGCATGGTGAGGCGCGTGGTCAGTTGCGATAACTGTGATGACGCCTGATTTGAGGCCTTCGATAACGGCACGACGGTCTGATTCCAAACGAAGCGGCGGATTCATCTTAGCATTGCTACCTTGTGTCAATAGGAGTGCTTCGGTCTTGGAGAAATGCTGTGGCGCTACTTCTGCTGTGACTTGCGCACCTAGCCCTTGGGCAAACTCCACTACTTTAACACTTTCTTCCTTTGACAAGTGCTGGATGTGAACATGGGCCTTAGTTGCATAGGCAATCATGACATCACGCGCCATCATAGCGTATTCAGCCACCCCAGTCGCACCGCAGATATGGAAATGCTCTTTAGCAATATTTTCATTAAACCCAAGAATACCGTTCAAACCTGGATCTTCCTCATGAAGACTAATAAAAGTATTAAGCTTTTTGGCTTCTTCCATGGCTTCCTTGACAACTTTACTACTTTCAAGTGGGATACCGTCGTCTGAGAAACCAACCGCACCAGCTGCTAAAAGCGCCTTAAAGTCAGTCAAATCTTGCCCATTAAAGTTTTTAGTAATGGTCGCAACCGTCTTAACATTAATCTTTTCCTTAGCAGCTGAATCCAGAACTTCTTTTAAAGTCTCTACATCCGAGATAGTTGGACTGGTATTAGCCATCATAACAACCGTTGTAAAACCACCTGCAGCGGCTGCAAGGGAACCTGTGTGGATGTCTTCCTTGTGGGTCTGACCAGGTTCACGGAAATGAACATGGATATCAATCAAGCCAGGAGCAACCACAAGACCAGTAGCATCAATGATTTGGGCCCCTTCTTCTTTAATCTCAGGTGCAATTTTGATAATCTTTCCCTCTTCAATCAAAACATCACACACTTGATCCAAACCAGTCTTAGGATCCATTACACGACCATTTTTGATTAGTAGCATCTGCTTTCTCCTCTATTCATAGAAATCAACTTGGGTATCCAACAATTTATCCCCATCATAAACAAACTTGGCTGAAAAGAAGGGTTTATCCTCTAAAAGCCACTTAACAAAGGTATGGTCACCTTCCCAAGTTGGCTTACTCAAAACCTCATCATAGGGAACCCATTCTAGCGTTCCCTCATTACAGTCAATCAAGTCACCCTCAAACTCTGTCACCTTAAAAACATAGGTATACCAGTCTAAATCTGGTGTAAATTCAGGAAAAGTGATGACACCTTTTAGAACTGGCTTGGCTTTGAGTCCTGTTTCTTCGAGGATTTCACGAGCTGCGCATTCCTGAGGCGTCTCTCCTCGCTCTAGCTTACCACCCACACCAATCCATTTCCCTTCATGGACATCATTTGGTTTCTTATTACGGTGGAGCATGAGCAGTTCTTTCCCGTTATCAATGTAGCAAATCGTCGCTAACTGAGGCATATTCTCTCCTTATTCTAAGCCAATCGATTGGCTCTTGTCTTGTCTCTGTTAAGAATGCATTGGCCTTGGAAAAAGGCTTGGAACCCCAAAATCCTCTGTAAACTGACAAAGGACTGGGATGGGCTGATTCGATAACCAAGTGATGAGGATTGGTAACCAAGGCCTTCTTCTTGCGTGCATAAGCTCCCCAGAGTACAAAAACGACTGGTCTATCTAGATGATTGACCACCTGAATCACAGCATCAGTAAAAGGCTCCCATATCTGACCAGCATGACCATTGGCCTGTCCAGCAGGAACCGTCAAGCAAGCATTGAGAAGTAAGACTCCTTGCTCAGCCCAAGACGTCAAATCATGAGATTTCTTAACGCCGATATCGTCTGACAATTCCTTCAAGATATTTTGCAAGGATGGTGGAGCTGGGATAGAGTCAGGTACAGAAAAACTCAAGCCCTGCGCTTGACCTGGTCCGTGATAGGGGTCTTGCCCTAGAATCACCACCTTAACGTCTTCAAGCGGTGTTGTCAAGAGAGCTTGAAAAACCTTTTCCTTTGGCGGATAAACAGTCCCTTGACCATAAACCTGCTCCATAAACTGATTGATTTTCCCGAAATAACCCTCAGGTAATTGCTCCTTAATCAAAGCATGCCAAGACGAGTGTTGCATAGCCGACTCCTTCGTTTTTACTGCCTCTATTATAGCAAAAAGTGGCTATGGAAACCACTTTTTACAGTTTATCTAAACAATCCAGCAATTCTTGATAAGCATGGACTTCGTAAGTTGGCTGGGCTTGTGTGTGATTTTCGAGGTGATGAGGGTTGTACCAGATAGTGTCAATCCCAGCATTATTGCCACCTTGAATATCAGCAGTTAGAGAATCTCCAATCATCAGCGTCTCTTCTTTGCTAAAGCCAGCAATCTGCTGACCGATTTTTTCATAGAAAAGAGCATCAGGCTTTTGTGTTTGCAACTGTTCTGAGATAAAGACTTGATTGAAATAAGGCGCTAGACCAGATTGAGCCAAACGCCCTGTCTGAATGGCAGTAATTCCATTTGTCGCAGCATACAGCTCATAATCTCGCTCGATAAGGCTGTCTAAGAGTTCATGCGCGCCTGAAAAAGTTTGTCCCTGCTGGGCGAGGTAAAATTGGTAACGCTGGGCTAGAAAACTACCATCTTTTTCCTGTCCAAAGTGAGCAAATAAACGAGAAAAGCGCGTGTTAACCAGCTCTTGTTTGCTGATTTTCTTTTGCTCCAAATCCTTCCAGAGAGCCTTGTTCATAGGAACGTAATAGTCTTTGTAGGCTTGGATATCCGCAACTCCTTCTTCTTTTAGAAGTTGCGTCAGAGCCACATCCTCAGAAGCATCAAAATCAAGCAAGGTGTGGTCGAGGTCGAAAAGTAGAAATTTGTAGGACAATTTGAGATTTTCCTTTCTAAGATAAACAACTTTCACATCATTAGGCTGTTTAATGTAAAAACTTAAAAGTAGTATAGTATCACAAAGAATAGTAGTTCCAATTGATTAACTAATCCATACTATTCTAGTCAAGTTTATTTTTATTATAGAAAAATCTTCTATAAATTCGAGCAATGGTTAAAATACATACAAATATGACTCCCAAAATAGATAATACTATTTTCACAAAACTCATTTCCGAACCTATGACATAGATATGAAAAAGAGGGGCTAGTCCTACACATATATACAATAGATAATTTATAAAGTTTATTTCACCAAATCCTGCAAAAAAAAATGTTTCATTTTAAATATCCCAATTTTACCTTTCGTCTTTATAATCCGCTAACAACTCTATTGACTTCTCTTTTTTTGAAAAATCTTGACAGCAAATTTACTCCACTTAATGCTACTAAGACTTCAATGGGTAAAAAATAGTAATCCCATATCAAATGAGAAATCAGCAATGTTAGAAATAGTATACAGTCAATATAACTATTCTGAAAATACTCTGTAATTACATAATACAGAAACACCACAAACATCAAAATTAAAATAAGCATCATAATACTATCATCCTGTTCTTAATTTATTGTCACTTTTTCCATCCCATTCCATTCATCAATAGCATTAAAAAATCCAATCAATAAATGATTACCTACTCACTAATACTATTCTAAAATTTAATTTTTTGGGGGATTTAGTAACGCAATTCCAATTAGCAATACACCTAATATAAATAAAAGTATTTCCCAAAATTTATTCTCAGTTTTAATAAAAGGTATAAGATACATACTAACCAATATGGAACTTACTCCTAAAAGAGCAAATATTAGTCTAACTTTATCACTTAGTCGAATCATCTTCTATCCTCATAAAATAAGTAAGTGCTCCATTCAGTGCAACGTTTCTCCAAAAAGAAAGCAATCCCTTGTGTAGAGATGATACTTCATTAAGAGACACATCTCTTCATTACCTAGATAAGATACTTTTTTGCATAATCATATTCTATAGATGAACAGATTTGCAAACCTAATTAGTTGAAATTATTTCATTTGTTGTACGAACAGGATGAATCTAGATTATCTTCTTATTACTAATCAATATTCTTCGTGATTTCATCTTGGCATATTTTCTATTCATACAGAAATCAAAATTTTGCCTTAAGCAACTTGTATAATAGAAAAAATCTAATTGATTGATTCTAATAAGTTGCATTCTAATTTGATCAACCTTTTCTGGCCAGTTGTTATTGTTACTAATAGAAATCTCATACAGTAGTAACTCGACAAAACCTGTACACAGAAGGGTGTTCTGAGAATATTCGATTTTTTTAAATATCTCTTCAAAGAGTTCACTCTCCGTTAAAAAGGTAGATTGGTTAATCGCATCATACAGCTGAAGAGACATTAGATCAGAATAAGTTAGCTCTGATTTTTGTATTTTATCCTTTAACGTATTGGTCAAATACCTGTCAAACGAATCTTCTTTTTGCCATTTATTTTGATTGAAAAGAAATTCCGTCTTATTAAAAATGAGATGGTTGATATCCATTATAGTCCAAAAAAATATTGTTATAAGCACAATTAGAACAATAGGCATTTTAAAAACAAAGGCTGCTATAATGACTATTTCAAGAATAAAACTCCATATAATTCTAGATTTCAAATCATCAGGCAACAAACTTTTACGATGAAATGAAAAATAGGGCGAGAATCTCACATTAACTTTTTTCCTTTTTATAAAAATAAAGGGAAAAATCGTAATAAGGCCTCTTTTCTTGTATAAATCTTTCAATGTATATACTAGGTCTAAAACTATTTTTGAGAAAATCAAGCTACAGAAAGTAAGACCCATACTGATAACAAAATCAAGGGGAATTTCCAAATTCAATGGCAAGTTATTCACTAAGACATGCAACTCTAACCACAAGCCTAAAAAAGAGAGCATTAGTAAGAAAATAATTAGTTTACGCATCATAATTTTACAGTACCCTTATCTTTTTTTAATTTTGCATAAATCATTATTGCTATGATTAAAAGTAAAAAGACGATATTCATCCAAATAATCAGCTTTTTAAGACAAACAATTGCTTCGATATTGTGTTTTAAAAAGAAGAATCCCTTGTATATTTTCAATTTATATTACTTCTTATTTTTAAATAACTCATACTCTTTTTCTCTAATAAAGGGAAGTGAAAAATTAGAAAAAATTAGTAGAATTGAAAACAGATATTCGTCTTTTTGTATCACTAAAACATAACCTAAAAATATATAGACAATCAAATCTAGTACAAAAAGAGAAAATATCCTCCTTTTCATTACCTTACTTGTCTTAAAAATTCTGTTTAATAGAATCTTTATCGTAGTATCTACACAAATTTTTATCAAAAAGATAAGAGTCAATACACGATTATCAACTGTACCATGAAGAATAAATGGAAATATAGTTAATATAAAACTAGAAATCTCTAAATATTTTATCCAAAGAGATTGAGACATCTTACTTTTAAACTGACTAATTTTCCTATACTCGCTAGCTAGTCTAGTATCAAAATCTTTACCAAGTTTATTAAAGATTAAGAACTCCAGGATAAAAATACTGATTAATACGATATAAGTAGAAACGTTTCCTGGGAAATATTTATTGATTAAAATCGGGAAACTCATTAACAGAATCGAGTTTATCGCCAAACAAATGGACACTATTTTATTCTTCACAGAGTATATAGGTAACGATACTATTGAATAGAGAAATGCTAAAAAAATAAGCAAGAAATACTCTGTGCTACTAATTAGCGGCGCCCTTAATGATAAAAATAGATAGGCACCCCACACGATGATATGCGCTTTACGAATTGACTCTAGATTACTCATCTACCTACTCCTAAATCTATTTTTAGTTCACATTCTCTTTCAAACAAGTCATAAACGTTTCATGATCTTTTCTTCTTTTACATTAGTTAAAGTTGAAGTACATTTTTTGCAAGTGAAAATATAATTATTATTTGGAGATCCAAAATATCTATCCCTCTTCTAGACCTAAACCAAGTCAGATTAAAGATACAAATATAATGGTAGGGCTTTCTTTTACTTTAGACTATCATAAAACAAGGAATCTTTCAACAAAATTCATTGGCAAACTACTATTCTAGAAGATTGACAGCTCAAATCTTTCAGAATAGAACAATTCTATCTATCGAACACCCTAATTTCATAAATATCTATGTAATTCTAGACCTAGAGTTACTATAAAATAAATGTTTTCGCACTATTCTAAACCATTGATTGCCTTAAATTTTAATTTTTAAAGTATTCTAAAGCTAGAATAGTCCCATCACAATCAGTTTTGAATTATTATACTCAATGAAAATCAAAGAGCAAACTAGGAAACTAGCCGCAGGCTGTACTTGAGTACGGCAAGACGACGTTGACGTGGTTTGAATTTGATTTTCGAAGAGTATTAACAATTTAGAAACGCTATGATTCCACTCCTTTTACATTAAAAAGGAACTGCATGAAGCAATCCCTTTCTGATTTTGAAATTATTTACTTAAAATTTGATAGTAGAGATAATCAATAACTCACCTATAAAAAGAGTTATAGTAAAATTCCTTATTTATTGATTTCAAGTTCCGCCAACTGTGTTTGAATAACTGACAGTTCTGCACCAGCCTGCAGAAGAGCTGCTGCAGTATAGGCACCTTCTACAATTGGAACCCTGTTGATGATGATACTCTTATCACTGAAATCAGCCACCATTGCTAAGTTCATTTTAGCAGAACCTAGGTCAAAAAAAGCTAATAAAGTATCTGCTGGATTTTCGGAAACAACCCTATCTACTTGATCAAAACTCGTTCCAATTCCTCCATCTTCGGTTCCTCCTACATAAGTAATCGGAACATCTTTAGCTACTTCACTAATCAGTTCAACGACACCTTGTGCAATGTGTTTGGAATGTGAAACGATAACAAGACCAATACTTCCCATTAAACCACCCCAGTTTCTAAAAGAGCAGTAAAGAGTAATCCTGATGAAAATGATCCAGGATCAATATGTCCAAGAGAACGTTCTCCTACATAAGATGCCCTTCCTTTAGTTGCAAGTAAATCTTTGGTAGCATTCACTACCTTATCAATAACCTCTTGAGTCAATTGGCCAGCAGACAAGGCAGCAATAACAGGAGTCCAAACGTCAACCATTGTCTTTTCTCCAACTTCTGCTTTCCCACGTTTGATAATCATATCCAAACCGCTTTGTAATATTTCCTCTATTTTCGAATTAGAATCAGCCTTGACCATGCCCATAAAAGCAGAGCCATACAAGGGACCAGAAGCACCGCCTACCTTGCTCAGTAGTTGCATTGAGACAAGTTTAAAAACATCACTGCTGGTCTCAAATTGCTTTCCTTCTAAGTTTTCCATAACTGCAGCCATGCCACGCGCCATATTTCCACCGTGGTCTCCATCTCCTATAGGGGTGTCTAGCTCACTAAGGTAATCTTTCTGTTCTTGAATCTTTTCATTAAAAAGCTTCATCCATTCAAGTGTTTGTTCAGCATTCATGCGACATTTCCTCCTTGAGTTTTACCAAGCTGGGGTAGTAACAGGTGCATTTAGAGCATCCAACCACTCATCATCTGCCAATCGAATCAATGTTAATGACAAGCCAGCCATATCGATTGATGTCATATAGTTTCCAATTTTCTTAAATGCCAAGTCAACACCTTTTTCATGGAGTAATTTAGCCACATCATTTGCAAATACGTATTGCTCCATAAGAGGAGTACTTCCTAAACCATTGATGAGAAGGCCATAGCGTTCACCAGCCTTAAGTTGGAAACCTTCAGATAGTTTTTCAACCAATTCTGAGGCCAATTGTGCTGAAGGTTGCATTTTCTCTTTTTTATATCCTGGCTCACCGTGAATACCAACTCCATATTCAAATTCATCTTCTTCTAGAACAAAACCTGGTTTCCCAACCTCAGGAACGGTTGCTCCAGACAAGGCTAGCCCAATTGTTTTAATTTCTAAGACAAGTTTATCGGCCAAGTCCTTCATTTCAACTAATGATTTACCAGAACGAGCCGCATCTCCCAAAATTTTATGGACTAATATAGTACCTGCGACACCTCGACGACCTTGGGTATAGAGACTATTTTCAACCGCAATATCATCATCGACTACAACACTTGCTACATCAATACCTTCCATTTCAGCAAGTTCTTGTGCAATTTCAAAGTTCATGATATCCCCAGAATAATTCTTGATGACCATGAAAACTCCAGCACCTTCATCAGCCGCCTTAATGGCTTCTAAAATTTGGTCCGGAGTAGGTGAAGTGAAGACTGCTCCACAAATGGCAGCAGACAACATTCCATCTCCTACAAATCCAGCATGACTTGGTTCATGTCCTGAACCTCCACCTGAAATGAGACCAACTTTTCCTGTCTTTTCTGCCTTTCTAACGATGACATCGAAACCATCTAAGCGTTCTACCAAGTCATCATGCATGAATGACAATCCCTGCAACATTTCATCAACAACTTGTGTCGGTTCATTTATAATTTTTTTCATGAGAAACTCCTTTCGGCATGTATCTTTGTTTTCGCTTTCATTATATATTTTTTATTGCTGGATGATAAGGGACAGATTCTATTATTTGTCCCCTTTTAAACCCATTTAAAACATTTTTTGGTAAAATGAAGTAAGTAAAAGAAAGGCTTCCTATGGCATCATCACTTATTACAAAAAAACGAATTGCCAAGGCATTTAGAGACCTATTAGCTACTAGAGAATTTGATAAAATCTCTATTGTAGATATCATGGAATCAGCTGGCATTCGTAGACAGACCTTTTATAATCACTTTCTTGACAAGTATGAACTGCTAGACTGGATATTTGAAAATGACTTAACCGAGTATATCACCAATAACTTGGACTTCATTTCAGGTCAAAAACTATTACAAGAATTATTTTTTTATTTCGAACAAGAGCGTGACTTTTATATTCAACTTTTTGATATTCAAGGGCAAAATAACTTCTATGACCAATTTATCAGCTACTGTCGCTTGCTTGTATCAAAAATTTTAAAAGAATACGGTCAGATTGATATCGATTCATCTTCTTATACTTGTTTTTTGTTAGACTATCATTCACATGCTCTAGCAGAAATCGTGAAGGCTTACGTCAATAAAAAAAGTCCAGTTCCACAACCAGACTTTCTAATCATGACAATTATTGGAAAGAGACCACAATGACATTTATTTCAAATCATAAACAAAAAATTATTTCAAGTTACATTTTGGCAACTGTCAGCAGTCATCCTGAATTAGAAAAACACCCTACCTTACCATTAGTCTATCAAAAAAATCGAAATCCTCATCAGGTTCCAATATTGTCGGGTGGAGGTTCAGGTCATGAACCTGCTCATATTGGATATGTGGGAGAAGGAATGCTTACAGCTGCTATCTATGGCCAATTATTTACTCCACCTACAAGAAATGAAATCTTAGAGTCCATTCGTTTTTTAAATAATGGACAAGGTGTCTTCATCATTGTAAAAAATTTCGAAGCAGACATCAAAGAATTTAGCTCGGCCATTAACACTGCTAGAAAAGAAGGAATTAAAGTTGGCTATAGTCTAGCACACGACGATATTTCAATTGAACCTCACAATAGATTTCAAATTAGAGGAAGAGGGCTTGCAGGGACTATTTTACTTCATAAAGTTCTAGGATATGCAGCTCAGAATGGTGCCGACATCGAGCAACTAACTGATTTAGGTCATCAGCTTGCTCCCGAAATCGCAACAATTGGCTTTGCAACGAAATCTGCTAGTCTCCCCCAAGCCACCCTTCCACTATTTAACTTGGAAGAAGGAAATATTTCTTATGGTATTGGGATACATGGCGAAGAAGGCTATCGTATCGTCCCATTCCAATCATCGGAAATCCTTGCAAATGAAATTATAAGCAAATTAAAATTGCACTATCATTGGAAAAAAGGTGATCAATTTATATTGCTTGTAAATAATCTAGGTACTACCAGTAACTTAGAAATGGGCATATTTATCAATGATCTCCTTCAACTCTTAGAAATTGAAGGAGTCACTATTACCTTTATAAAATCAGGAACATTTATGACTAGTTTGGATATGGCAGGTATATCCGTAACTCTTTGCCCCGTAAAAAATAAACAGTGGTTAGAAGCGCTCAATGCTCCAACGACAGCTTTTGCATGGTAATTTGCTTGTATAACTCAAAAGGGCTACATCACTTAATGGCCCTTTGTTTTTATCTTACTTTTAAAAGAACTCATTCTTGCCATTTCAAATAGGCCATCTATCCCTTACAATTCTTCTGATGTGCTTTGATTTTTTTCAGAGCCCAATCATAGTGGCTTGACGTGCTACTAACAAAGTAGGAACCTAGACTTGTCCCACCCGTCCACTTATAGACACCTTTGGTAAAGAGTTCGTCAGTGCTGAAGCCTTCTATCAACTTGAAAACCTTTCTATGTGATTGCGCCAATAGTCTAGTCGCCTCTTCTAAGGAGGTTTTCTGGTGCTTCTTCCAAAAAGCGACATTCATTTGTCCATAAGTTTTCCAATTATAAGGTTCAGGAAGAAAAGGTCTTTCGTGACCTTTTTGATTAGAATGTACCCAAGTCAACAGTAACTGCTGCCATTCATAGAGATGGATCAGAACATCTCTTAGATTTTTATCTCTTTTCCAGTGCGCTTCCTTTTTCTTTTGGTCTTTTGAAAAATCAAATGGAGTCTGTAACTCATCTTCACTTAATTGAGAGATGAAGAGGTTAAGCTTTTCATAATTTTCCTTAGAGGCCAGCATTAGCTCCTCTTTTGTTTTCGGTCTAGGCACAGAGTTCTCCCTTCATATTACTAGTTATTATTAGAAATTTTTTATCCTTTAAATCTCTATAACTTATCCTTTAATTTCTCAACAAAGAGATAGGCTGCTGGACAGGTCAAAGTATTCTTAATCGTCAAATGGTTGATTTGATGGATCTTTTTACGGTCTGTATGGGGAAATTCACGACAGGCCTTGGGACGAACATCATAGATGGAACAGAGATTATCTCCTCCTAGAAAGGGACAAGGCATGGATTTAAAAACCTTATCACCATCTTCATCTACCTGCAGAAACTCCGCTTCAAAAGCTGGTAATTTCATCTTAAAGTACTTAGCAATACGAGTGATATCTGCTTCCTTGAAGTCAGGTCCCAATGTCTTGCAACAGTTGGCACAGGCCGTACAATCAATCTCCGTAAATACTTCTTGGTGAATCTGCTGGGCTATCTTGTCTAGGTTTTTAGGAGGTTTTTTCTTTAGATTGGCTAAAACTTTTCGATGCTCCTTCTGCTTTTGCAAGGCTAGCTGGTGGTAATACTCAATATCAATTTCTTTAGACATAATTTCTCTCTTATTCTATTTGTTTCCCCTTATTATATCATGCCTCTGACTCCTTGAAAAGTGAACTTCATAAGAGCATTACTTTTCCAAAATGCGTCAAAAAACCTTGCAACTAGGTTACAAGGTTAATCACATTAATCGAAGTTAACGTATTCTTTTTGAAGTTCAAGAACTTCTTCCATTGTTGAACACTCTGTAAGGGCACGGTTAGCGTACTCTTCCATCTTAGCAGTGTCCAATTTCTTCATCAAGCTACGTGTACGAAGGACTGATGTTGCTGACATAGAGAACTCATCCAAGCCCATTCCGACAAGAAGGGGGACAGCTTTTTGGTCACCAGCCATCTCACCACACATACCAGCCCATTTACCTTCAGCGTGAGCTGCCTTGATAACGTTGTTGATCAAGCGAAGGATTGATGGGTTATATGGTTGGTAAAGGTATGAAACTTGTTCGTTCATACGGTCTGCTGCCATTGTATATTGGATCAAGTCGTTTGTACCAATTGAGAAGAAGTCAACTTCTTTAGCAAATTGGTCTGCAAGCATCGCTGCTGCCGGGATTTCAATCATGATACCAACTTGGATATCATCCGAAACTGCAACTCCTTCGGCAAGAAGGTTTGCTTTTTCTTCATCAAAGACTGCTTTGGCTGCACGGAATTCTTTCAATAGCGCAACCATTGGGAACATGATACGCAATTGACCATGAACAGAAGCACGAAGAAGAGCGCGAATCTGTGTGCGGAACATTGCATCTCCAGTTTCGGCAATAGAGATACGAAGGGCACGGAATCCAAGGAATGGGTTCATTTCATGTGGCATATCGAAGTAAGGAAGTTCCTTATCTCCACCAATATCCATTGTACGAACAACCACTGGTTTACCATTCATTCCCTCAAGAACAGCCTTGTATGCTTCATACTGCTCATCTTCAGTTGGGAAGTCTTGAGAATCCATGTACAAGAACTCTGTACGGTAAAGTCCAACAGCTTCTGCACCGTTGTTGTTAACACCTTCAACGTCTTTTGGAGTACCGATGTTAGCTGCCAACTCGAAGTGTTTACCGTCAGCAGTCACTGTTTGAGCATCTTTCAAAAGTGCCCATTCAGCTTTTTGTTTAGCATAAGCCTCACCAGCTGCTTTAAATTCTGCCGCTTGTTCATCTGTTGGGTTGATAATCACTTCACCAGTAATTCCGTTAACGGCAAGGATATCGCCGTCTTTCACTACTTCAGTGATGTTATTTGTTCCCAATACAGCTGCAATTTCAAGTGTACGCGCCATGATAGCTGAGTGGCTTGTACGTCCACCGATGTTAGTTACAAAAGCTTTTACAAAGTTTTTGTCCAATTGAGCTGTATCAGATGGTGTCAAGTCATGTGCAATCACGATTACTTCTTCGTTAATAGAAGCTGGGTTTGGCAATTTCTTACCAAGAAGGTTTGCCAATACACGTTTTGTCACGTCGCGGATATCCGCTGCACGTTCTTGCATGTATGGGTTGTCTTCCATACCTTCAAAGATAGTAATGAACATGTCAGTCACTTCTTTAAGACCTGCTTCAGCGTTGACTTTCTTAGCACGGATTGTTTCTTTAATCTGACCGATCAATTCTGGGTCAGAAAGAACCATCAAATGAGCGTCAAAAACTTGAGCCGCTTCCTCACCTAGCGTACCTACAGCTTTCTCGCGGATAAGAGAAAGCTCGTTTTGAGAAGCTTCAAGAGCAACATCCAAACGAGCCTCTTCTGCGTTTGTATCTTCGACTGAAACAGTCTCGAATGACAAATCCGGTTGAACGAGTAGATATGCTTTTGCAACTGCAACACCGTCAGATGCTGCGATTCCTTTAAGCATTTCTGTCATTGTCCTTATGCCAATCCTTCTTTTTCCATTGTTTCTGAGATTGCAGCGATTGCGTCATCTGCATCTGCACCTTCAGCTGAGATCGTTACGTCAGCACCTTGGCCAACACCAAGACTCATAACACCCATGATTGATTTAAGGTTAACTGATTTACCTTTGTACTCAAGAGTGATATCTGAAGCAAATTTGCTAGCAGTTTGTACCAACAATGTTGCTGGACGTGCGTGAATACCTGTTTCTGCCACTACGTGGAAATCTTTAGAAGCCATAGTTTGACTCTCCTTTTGTTCTTTCTTTTTTGAGTTATATTTGATAACCCTTACAATTTGGTATTATATCATCTTCTAGGATTTTTTTCAAGTATTTTATGGGATTTATTCGATTTCCTTTTCAGATAACTTGCAGAAAATCTTCTATCTTATGTAACAAAACACAGGATATAGTTTCTTTAAAAACGATTTATAGGATAATCATTGCTGTTTTATAAAACAAACACTACATATTGTGTTTTGTGAGCTTGACTAGAAAAACAGACCACTATATTTAGTTTTAAATCATTGACAAAAATTTATTTTCTGATATACTAGGATAGAACTAAATTTTAAAGAGGAGTTACACAATGGTAACCGTTTATTCTAAAAACAACTGTGTTCAATGTAAGATGACCAAGCGTTTCTTGGACAGTAATAATGTCGCTTATCGTGAAATCAATCTTGATGAGCAACCTGAGTACATCGATCAGGTTAAAGAGCTCGGTTTCAGCGCAGCTCCTGTTATCCAAACACCAACTGAAGTCTTTTCAGGTTTCCAACCAGGAAAACTGAAACAATTAGCATAATCTTAGTACATCATCCAGAAGAAACTGCTTCTAGGGCTAACTTAGAAGCCTTTCTTTTGTAATTAGATAAGGGAAATTTTATGGGATTAAAACATCTTGAGGACGTGACTTACTTCCGTCTCAATAACGAAATCAACCGTCCTGTCAATGGGCAAATCATGCTTCATAAAGATAAGGAAGCCTTGGATGCTTTCTTTAAAGAAAATGTAGTTCCAAACACTATGGTTTTTGATTCAATCAAAGATAAAATCAACTACCTCATTGACCACAACTACATCGAAACAGCTTTTATCAAGAAATACCGTCCAGAATTCTTGGAAGAATTGTCTCAATTTATTAAAGAACAAAACTTCCAATTCAAGTCGTTCATGGCTGCCTATAAATTTTACAATCAATACGCCTTAAAGACTAACGATGGGGAATATTATCTTGAAAGTATGGAAGACCGTGTCTTCTTTAACGCTCTTTATTTCGCTGATGGCAATGAGGCTGTTGCAATCGATATTGCAAATGAAATCATCCACCAACGCTACCAACCTGCTACTCCTTCTTTCTTGAATGCTGGACGTGCTCGTCGTGGAGAATTGGTATCTTGCTTCTTGATCCAAGTCACTGATGATATGAACTCTATCGGACGTTCTATCAACTCTGCCCTTCAACTTTCTCGTATCGGTGGTGGAGTGGGTATTACCCTCAGCAACCTTCGTGAAGCTGGAGCTCCTATTAAAGGATATGAAGGAGCAGCCTCTGGTGTCGTACCAGTCATGAAACTCTTCGAAGATAGTTTCTCTTACTCTAACCAATTGGGTCAACGTCAAGGTGCTGGGGTTGTTTACCTCAATGTCTTTCACCCAGATATCATCGCCTTCCTTTCAACTAAGAAAGAAAACGCCGATGAAAAAGTTCGTGTAAAGACTCTTTCACTTGGTGTCGTGGTACCAGATAAATTCTACGAATTGGCGCGTAAAAATGAAGAAATGTACCTCTTCAGCCCTTACTCTGTAGAAAAAGAATACGGTGTGCCATTCAACTACATCGACATCACTGAAAAATACGATGAATTGGTCTCAAATCCAAACATCCGTAAGACAAAAATCAAGGCGCGTGATTTGGAAACTGAAATTTCTAAATTGCAACAAGAATCTGGCTACCCTTATGTGGTCAACATTGATACGGCTAACCGTGCAAATCCTGTTGATGGTAAGATTATCATGAGTAACTTGTGTTCTGAGATTCTTCAAGTCCAAGAACCAAGCTTGATCAACGATGCTCAAGAATTCCTTCAAATGGGAACAGACATTTCATGTAACCTTGGTTCAACCAACGTGGTCAATATGATGACTTCACCTGACTTTGGTCGCTCTATTCGTGCTATGGTTCGTGCTTTGACCTTTGTTACTGATAGTTCTCATATCGTAGCTGTGCCTACGATTGACCACGGAAATAGCCAAGCCCACACCTTTGGACTCGGTGCCATGGGACTTCACAGCTACCTTGCCCAACAACTGATTGAGTATGGGTCACCTGAGTCTGTTGAATTTACAAGCATCTACTTTATGCTTATGAACTACTGGACCTTGGTTGAGTCAAACAATATCGCGCGTGAACGCGGTATTACCTTCCATAATTTTGAAAAATCAAACTATGCTAAGGGAAGCTACTTCGACAAGTATGTAACTGGCGAATTCCTTCCAAAATCAGACCGTGTTAAAGAACTTTTCAAAGATGTCTTTATTCCAAGTGCTTCTGATTGGGCTGAACTTCGCGACAAGGTTCAAGCAGATGGACTTTACCACCAAAACCGTCTAGCTGTTGCCCCAAATGGTTCAATCAGTTACATCAATGACGTCTCTGCTTCTATCCACCCGATTACACAACGTATCGAAGAGCGTCAAGAAAAGAAAATCGGGAAAATCTACTACCCTGCTGCTGGCTTGTCAACAGAAACCATTCCTTACTACACTTCTGCTTACGACATGGATATGCGTAAGGTGATTGATGTCTATGCTGCTGCAACTGAGCACGTGGACCAAGGACTTTCACTTACTCTCTTCATGCGTAGTGATATTCCAAAAGGTCTTTACGAATGGAAGAAAGAAAACAAACAAACGACACGTGACTTGTCTATCCTTCGTAACTATGCCTTTAACAAGGGTATCAAGTCTATCTACTACGTCCGTACCTTTACAGATGATGGTGGAGAAGTCGGCGCTAACCAATGTGAAAGCTGTGTGATTTAATTTTTATTCTAAATTGTTCAAATTTATAGCTTAACTTTTCAAATTAGGAGAAGTATATGTTTGGATTCAATAAATCAAAAAGAGAAAATGATAGATTGAGATTTGAAAACTCTGTTTTAAAGGAGTTACATTCACAAGATAAAAAGAGAATATCCTATCTTAAAAAAGAAAAAGAAACTTTAGAAAACGAAACTAATACAATCGCTTCTGATGCACTACGAAAAGGTAGTTCAGTATCAGGAAAGTATTTGTCTCAAAAAAGAATTCAAAAAAACGAGAGATTATAAACATGGAAACTTACTACAAAGCCATTAACTGGAATGCCATCGAAGATGTCATCGACAAATCAACTTGGGAGAAACTGACGGAGCAATTCTGGCTCGATACACGTATTCCCTTGTCTAACGACTTGGATGACTGGAGAAAGCTATCAAGTGTAGAAAAAGACTTAGTTGGAAAAGTCTTTGGTGGTTTAACCCTTCTCGACACTATGCAATCTGAAACTGGGGTTCAAGCCCTTCGCGCGGACATCCGTACACCACATGAGGAAGCTGTTTTCAATAACATCCAATTTATGGAATCTGTCCACGCTAAATCTTACTCATCAATCTTCTCTACCTTGAATACTAAGGCTGAGATTGAAGAAATTTTCGAATGGACCAATACCAATCCTTACCTACAAAAGAAGGCTGAGATTGTCAACGAAATCTACCTAAACGGTAGCCCACTTGAAAAGAAAGTTGCCAGTGTCTTCCTCGAAACCTTCCTCTTCTACTCTGGTTTCTTCACGCCGCTCTACTATCTTGGTAACAACAAACTAGCCAACGTTGCGGAAATCATTAAATTGATTATTCGTGATGAATCTGTTCACGGAACCTACATTGGTTACAAATTCCAACTTGGTTTCAATGAATTACCTGAAGAAGAGCAAGAAAAACTCAAAGAATGGATGTACGACCTGCTCTACACTCTCTACGAGAACGAAGAAGGTTATACAGAGAGCCTCTATGACGGTGTTGGTTGGACGGAAGAAGTCAAAACCTTCCTTCGCTACAATGCTAACAAGGCACTCATGAACCTGGGACAAGATCCACTCTTCCCAGATTCAGCTGATGATGTCAACCCAATCGTTATGAACGGTATTTCAACAGGAACTTCCAACCACGACTTCTTCTCTCAAGTCGGAAATGGTTACCTCCTGGGCGAAGTTGAAGCCATGCAAGACGATGACTACAACTACGGTTTGGACTAATTCAATTATCCCAGAACTGAGAGCCAAAAACATCATGGTTTGTTTAAAACAACCATGATGTTTTTGTTTTTGTTTTCTTTTGTTTTTTAAATTGATTGATTGAACACTTTATGATAAAATAGTAATAGAAATAGAGGTGATAACGATGTTAAAGCAGGAAAAACTAGATAATATTCTAGAAACAGTAAATACAAAGGGAACTATTACTGTAAAAGAAATTATGACTCGCTTGGATGTATCAGATATGACTGCTAGACGCTACTTACAAGAGTTAGCTGACAAAGATTTACTTGTTCGTGTGCACGGTGGAGCTGAAAAAATTCGCACAGGCTCCATTTTAAACAATGAACGTTCCAATATTGAAAAACAAAGTTTACAAATCGCAGAAAAACAAGAAATCAGCCGTTTTGCAGGTCATTTAATTGATGAGGGGGAAACTATTTTTATCGGCCCAGGTACAACCTTGGAATCTTTTGCCCGCGAACTTCCAATCGATAATATTCGTGTTGTAACAAACAGTTTACCAGTCTTTCTCATCTTAAACGAACGAAAACTAACAGATTTGATTTTAATCGGTGGAAACTATCGCTCTATCACTGGAGCATTTGTGGGAACACTAACCTTGCAAAACTTAGCCAATCTCCAATTTTCTAAAGCTTTCGTAAGCTGTAATGGTATTCAGGACAATGCGATTGCGACCTTTAGTGAAGAGGAAGGGGAATCTCAACGCATCGCCCTCAACAATTCCAATAAAAAATACTTACTAGCTGATAATAGTAAGTTCAATAAATTTGATTTCTATACCTTCTACAATATCTCTGATATTGATACCATCGTTTCAGATTCTAAACTGAGCAAAGAAACCTTCGAACAACTTTCAAAACAAACAAAAATTATTCTTTCTAAACCATAAAACTGAGGATTGATAAAATATAAAATGCGTTACATCAAGAAAATAAGAATCTTGATGTGACGCATTTTTGGATGAAGATTTTTACAAAGAATTTCCTAGATTATTTATGATTGTTGAAACGGCATAAAATCTGAATCAAAGGAGATATTATCCCATTCTTCAGGATTGATAAAATTTAAAAAGATATTTTTAAATTCTTCCAGCTCATAGTCTGAATGGCAAATCCATTCTTTACCGGTAGAGACATACCATTTCCCAAGTTTTTTCAGCTCCTCATTAGTCAAACACGGTATTTGAGAACATTTTTCGAAATTTATAATATAAACTTTTTCATAAATAGATTGGATAAAATCTTTGAACATATTTTTGCCTCACTAGAATTCTATATCTAATTACTCATTCTACTACTCAATCACTTGAGTTTTCGCTACTTTCTTGTACCAATGAGCTGATTTCTTCGGATAACGTTCTTGAGTTTCAAAGTCTACATAGAAGAGACCGTAACGTTTTTCATAACCGTTTGACCATGAGAAGACATCCATCAACGACCAAATGAAGTAACCTTTTACATTAGCACCATCTGCAATCGCATCAGACAGAACTTCCAAGTGTTGCTTCACGTAATCAATACGACCATCATCGTAAACAGTGTTATCAACAAACTCATCTTTATATCCAAGACCATTTTCGGTGATGTAGATTTTCTTATAGTTCGGATAATCTTTCTTCACGCGCATGATTTGGTCATACAAACCTTGAGGGTAGATAATCCAATCCCAATCAGTACGTGGTACATAATCCGGAGCTACACGACGACCAACACCTTTGATTTGATATTTAGAGCTTCCTTTCTCACCCTTACCATTATGGATAATTTCAGTTTCTCCATCAAATGCTTCCATCCAGTCACTCATATAGTAGTTGATTCCTAGGAAATCATTCAAGTCTTTTGCGGCTTCTAATACTTCGAAATCTTCTTCACGAAGATCTAAGCTACCACCATTGACTGATAAGATATGGTTGATACCTTCCATCGTTTCAGCTGAATAGCGACCTAGATAAGTTGCATCCAATATAAATTTATTGTGAATAATATCTTCCAACTCAGCTGCACGAACATCTGCTGGATTTTTAGGATCTAAAGGATACTTGGTTGGCAGTGCGTGAACAACACCAATTTCGCCTTTATAACCTTTATCTTTATATAGCTTGACTGCACGCGCATGAGACACCATCATATTGTGGTGTGATTGGAAGACTTTGGTAAGGTCGTACTGAATACCTGGAGGGAATTTCCCAACCAAGTATTGACCATCACCGATTGGTCCGATTTCATTGAAGGTTGTCCAATAGTTTACTTCTGGAAATTCTTCAAAACAGAAGGCAGCGTAGTCTACAAAGTGTTCGATATTTTCACGGTTTAAGAAGTCTCCATTTGAGTGGAGAGCTTCTGGCGTGTCAAAGTGGTGAAGAGTTACGAAGGGCTCAACGTGACGTTTGTGGCACTCCGCAAATAGATTATGATAAAACTCAACACCTTTCTGATTTACTTGACCGTAACCGGTTGGGAAAATACGTGACCAAGCAATAGAAATTCGAATACCATTGACACCATACTCTTCTGCTAGCTTGAGGTCAACTGGATATCGATTGTAAAAATCACTAGCTGGTTCGGCAGTGTACCAGTAGTTATCTTCAAGATATTTATCCCAAGCAACTGGTCCTTTTCCATCAGTATGCGTAGCGCCTTCTGCTTGATAGGCAGCTGTTGCGCCACCGAAAATAAAGTCTTTTGGAAGTGTTTTTGTCATTTTTTCACCTATTTCTTGATTTAAAAAAAATAAAAGTGAGAGGAGAGGAGTCAGTGAGCCATCCTTCTCCATCTCACTTCTTGTAGCAAGTCACTGAATTGTGACATGAGGAGGTAAAAACGATATCTTTTTACCGACGAATTAATAAGGCGATTAGGAAATTAGCCATAGCGATTTCCGTAACGAGAGGAAACTATTTCAGAGTCCCTATTATTAATCGAATTGTGACATGAGGAGGTAAAAACGATATCTTTTTACCGACGAATTAACAAGGCGATTAGGAAATTAGCCATAGCGATTTCCGTAACGAGAGGAAACTATTTCAGAGTCCCTAGCCTTAATCGAATTGCGCTTGTACGAATGCAAGAGCACCTTTTCCATCACGGGTTAACTTGATGTATTGAGCGCCTTCTGTCTTGGCAAGTTTAATACCGAGTTTATCTGTTTCTGCTTTCATATCTTCAAAGTTTGAAGCAACTTGAGGGGCAAGGATAACCAAATCAAACTCTGGCAACATTTCACGGTGAGCACCATAACCACCTGCTGCTGCTTTCACAGGAACATTGTATTCTGCAGCTGCCTTGTTCAAAGCATTTGCAAGAAGTCCACTTGTACCTCCACCTGCACAGAGAACGAGGACATTTGTTTCTTCAGTGATGGTATTTTGTGTTGCTTCTACACCCGCTTTTTCAAGAATAGCATCTGCTTTTGCAGTGTTGAAGTTTGCAGCAACTTTTTCTTTCAATTCATCATTAGACTTACCTGAACGTTCTTCTTCAAGAATTTGTTCATCATAGACCTTAAGGAATGGATAGTAAATGACTACGTCAACCACGATTAGAAGGGCAGCAAGAATAAATGATAGAACTTGGAAGTTAGTTCCAAGAACTAGACCTAGTGGAGCTGGAGTTGTCCATGGTAGGTTAGCAGTGAATGAGTTCATTCCAAGAGTTTCAATAAAGAACTTAAAGATCCAAACGTTCGTGATTGGAGCAAAGATAAATGGAATGAAGAAGATTGGGTTTAACACAAGTGGTGCACCAAACAAGATTGGTTCATTTACACCGAAGAAGGTAGGAACTACTGAAGCACGTCCGATGGCACGGTTACGTTTTGATTTCGTTAACCACATGAACATGAATGGAACAACCAGTGTCGCACCAGTACCACCCATGGTAACGATAAACATTTGTGTACCAGAAGTAAGGATCTTGTCAGCGTGCATCCCTTGTTGGAGAAGGTTCAAGTTGACTTCGGCATTTGCATAGGTAATAGCTGCGATTGCTGGTTCAACAATAGATGGACCATGAATCCCAACAAACCAGAAGAAGGCAAAAGCACCAAAGATAATGGTAATACCAAGATAACCATCAGCAGCAGAGAAGAGTGGTGCAAAGAATTTACCGATTGATTCAGCTACACTTGCACCAACAAAATGACGAGCTAGTAAATCAAGAGCATAAAGTGAAACAACTGAGAGAGTGAATGGAATCACATCTTTAAAGACTTGTGAGATATTTGGTGGAACTTCGTCAGGCATACGAATAGTGACGTTGTTCTTAACACAAACCTTATAGATGGCTACAGTAACAAAGGCAGCAAGGAAGGCTGAAAGCAAACCTTTTGTCCCCAAGAATCCAGTAGCTAGACCATTTTCGATAGGGTCAGCTGCCAACATCAACAAACCAACAATTGCTGCCAATAATGTTGACATATAGTTGATTTGATTTGTCTTCTCCATGCTACGGTTTACTGAGTCGGTCAATGACTTAGCTGTTGTACCAGCTACCAACAAAGCCAAGATACCCATTGAATAGCTGTAAGGTTTCATCAGAAAAGCTACAACTTCATCAGACCATTTAAAGCCCCATGAGTTTGGTACAAAAGCAATCAAGATAAAGATACTTGAGAAGAGAATAACAGGCATTCCTGCGATAAATCCATCACGAATAGCACGAAGATAGATATTTCGAGATAGTTTTTCAAAGAAAGGCTTTCCTTTCTCGATATAGGCAATTAACTTATTCATTATTTAGCTCCTCTTTTATAAAGTTCAATTAAATGATGCATCAAATCTTTTAGCAAGATTGTTGTCATCAGGTGATCTTGGCCATGCATCATGGTTACACTATATGCTAAATCCTCGCCAGCTGCTTCCTTAGTCAATAGACTTGTTTGCGCGTGGTGAGCTTCAGCAATGCAAGCACCAGCTTCCTCGACTAAGCTATCTGCTTTCGCAAAATCGCCAGCTTCAGCAGCTTTCAAGGCTTCCAATAGTTTTGAACGAGCATCGCCAGCATAGGCTACGATTTCAAAACCTAACAATGTTACTTCTTCTCTATTCATGATAGAATTCTCCTTATATAGTTTTAAATAAATTTTTATGACAATAAACGTTGGATATGTAGAACTAGATAAACTCGTTCACTTTTATACAAATCAAGACCCGTATGTTGCGTAATCACATCATAGATCTTGGAACCAATCTCGAAGGCTTTTGGATAGGATTGTTTAATATGATCTTCCATATCCAGAAGTGATTGGTTATCATCTCTAGATCTGTCTAGATAATCCAAGAAATAATTCAAATGGATCATAAAGCGATCATAGAAATGGTTATTCTCTTTGGTTCGTTGAATTGCATATTCCGTTAAAACTTCTTCAACATTCCTGAGAATTTCTTTCCTTTTATCAATCGATTCAACCATTTGAACTTCATTCTCACCCTCAGCATTGATGAAATGATAAGCAATCCGAATAATTTCGTCCTCAGGAAAATGATCTGCTAGCTTCTGACGATAAATTTCAAAAGCCTCATTTGCAATTTGAAAAGCGACAGGATACTTAGTGGAAATATCTGGCAGATTACTATCCTTGTACCTTCCTTGCGCTAGAGCTTGGTAAGAACAGTAAATATGATCTGTCAAGGTTACGTAGAGATACTCTTGAATCGGATAATGATATTTCTTTGATAGTTTATCAATGATTTCATAAGTCACTGTGATAAAATCAAGCGGAACATCTTTGAGGAGAGCCATAAAGTTTTCTCTGGACTCTTCGGTCTTCATCCGAAAGATTTTCTCAACCTGATTTTCAGCAATCAAATCTCCCTTCTTCTTTCCAAATGCAATCCCCTTACCAATTACAATCACTTCTTCTCCTTTATCATTTCTGACAAGCGAGACATTGTGATTTATTGGATTTAGAATTCGATACATGTCAACCTCCTTTTATATTTTAAAGGTATATGAGTATAAAAAATGACCACAAATGAACTAGAAAATCATCCGATTTCTAATTCACCTGTGATCATGCCTAATATTACTTAGTAACACTCACCTTGTATTAACTTGTAACTGTATTCTATCATAATGCTGATAATTTGTAAACCCTTACGAAGAACTTTTTTATTTTTTTGAGTATTCTTTTATCAAAAAATAAAATCATAAACAAAATTAAGAAAACAAGTGTTTATAATTCAGAAAATTTCATCTCAATTTAAAAACAAGTGTACTAATAACTCTATATTTTTTTGAAAGCCCCAAACCAAAATCCATTATTCCTAATAAACAACTCATCACCAAAAGCTCTAGTATGTTTTGAACCGATTTCTAATTTTACAAGACGCATAGGAGCCAATAATTCAATTAACTCACTTTCTGTATAAACTCTTTCTAACATTGAATCTAGTTTTCTACGTATATAACCTTTTTCTAGTAAAGAATTATCAGGAATTGCGTCTCGGAAAATTCCATCTTTCCGTGGACAATAAAAATAATACATTCCTCCTGTTTTCAACATCCTTTTTACCTCTGAAAAATAGTTCTGTCTATCTTTTTCATCCACTATAAATGTAATCGCAGACATTATATCAAATATAGAATCGAAATGGTTGTCAGGAAAATCTAAACCTTTACCTACATCTGTCTGTGTTATATGACAATTAAATTGTGGAAATGACTTAGTCAATAATTGTTTTGCACTATCAGCGGCCTCCTTTGTTAAATCTACACCACAATAAGTATCAGCATAATGATTTTCAATTAAATAGTAAAGATTCCTTCCAAAACCACAACCAACTTCTAATACCCTGCACTCATCGTTTTGAGTAACGATTTGATTTCTCAAAGAAAAAATCTTTTGAACTGCATCATTAGGAACTAAGCGTGTCTCTGTTTTTGATGATTGGGCATGTAATTCTTCCCATTTCTTGTGATTATCTTCATTTAAAACAAATGTATCCATTGAACTCTCCATATCTCATTATCGTTTCTACATGATGAAATCCAGTACTCTTTAACATTTCTTTATTTTCAGCATGAGTGTGGTTAATCATAACTCCCTCCAAGCTCAATTGCTTAGATAGAATTTCTTCTGGACTAAATCCATGTTCTTGCTTGAATTTAATATAATTGGAAACTATCAACTTATTTACCTTCGGATCTGTCATGATTTCTTTCTCAAATAGAATAAACGCTCCACCTTCAACTAAAGATTCATATATTTTTGATAAAATCTTTATTCTCTTGTCTGGAAGAATAAACTGAAGGAAATAATAGCTAATAATTAAATCGCTGGGTTCTAACCTAGCTTCCTCCACGGAGCTTGTTATGAATTCAAGCTCAGGAAATTTCGATTGTGCTACCTGATTCATTTCTGGAATCTCTTCTATCCCGATAAAACGAACTTCTTTTTTAGACTTGTGACGCTGGTATAATTTACCAATCAGATTACCCGTTGCGGAGCCTAGCTCATAACATAAGGAATGGTCAGATGACAAACAAGGTCATGTCCTTCATCATATAAAGGAATGGATTGTCTAACATGCTCATCAAAATATTGAGCTACACCATTACCAAAACTCCATTGTGTTCCATTTTAAATAACAATATCATTTCCAACTTCCATAGACTACTCCTCTTCTCCCTTGACTTTCCAGTTTACTAATACCAATGCTAACACAACCATCGAACCCCCAAGAACCAAATTCAATGTAAACGGCTCATGTAAGCCTATAATAGAAAAGATAGTTGAAAATACTGGAACTAAAAACAAGAAACTGCTAGCTACTGTTGCTCCCCTTTGTCCTAGACTATAAAACCACAGTCCAAACGAACCAACAGACGCAGGAATAATTAACCATATAAACCAAACCCAGCCCCAAAATCCTAAATTTAGAAAGTTATAACTTTCATGCACAGGTATTGAGAATAAGTAAAGGAATACCCCACCTAATAACAATTGCCAAGCTGTAAATATCCATGGACCGTTATCAAAAGGAATTTTCTTGGTGACAACTGTATTGATTGACCAACAAAATGAACCAAGTAAAGCAAACAAAGCACCTAAACTAAACGCAGATACATCTAGTCCAATACAAGTAACAACTCCAGCCACACCTAATATTAAGGCACTTATCTTCTGAATAGTCAATGTATCTTTTAATAAAAAATGTGCTAAGAAAGCTAACCAAAGAGGATTCGTAAATAAGATAATGGAAGACATCGATGACGACACATCATGAGCTAGGGCAAGATTAAGAAATCCCATGGTTCCAGCTGTCTGTAAGAGCCCGATAGTCACAACCAATATAAACCCCTTTATCTTGCTACCTTGACTTTTAGGGATGATAGTCCCTCCCTTGCCAAATAAAAACGATAATACCAACATCACTAACCCAGCAATAATAAATCGAACACCCCCAAGTAATAATGGAGGAGTCTTTTCAACTACTATGAGATATTTCCCAGTTGGAAAAGACGACCCCATAAAAAGTGTGGTAAGTAATATAGAAATCAAAAAAATAAAATTTGAACCTCGTTTCATTTATTTCACCTTCTTTCAAAAGATATTGATGATATTTTTTGTCTTTTATTCTACTCTTTTAAAAATGAATGTCAAGAGATTTATCAAAAAATTCCAAGATTATTTTTTTAAACTCCTATGTATTGAGAAAAAAACAAAAAAAGGCTATACTGGTAATTGTGGATAATGATTATCTTTTTATATGGAGGTACAAACATGCGATTGTCATCAGGTTGGGAACAGTCAGTCTATGTCTTACTCATGTTAGATCAGCTCCCTGAAGGAAAATATATCAATACAATTTCCTTGAGTGAACGGCTAGAAGTTTCAGATTCTTATTTGAAAAAAATTATAAAACTATTAGACAACGAAGGATTGGTTAAATCCGTTAGAGGGAAAAATGGAGGCGTTGCTCTTTCTAAACCCCTCAGCCAAATCACCTTTTACGATGTATTTGTAGCTATAGAAGGAAAAAATCGAATCTTTGAAAGTCAAAATCTTCTAAAAAAATTCTTAGGCAACAAGGAAAGTAAAAAGGCTAAAAGATGCGTCGTAACCAGCTCTCTTGATATTATTGAAAACACTTTAGTTGCAACCCTGACTTCTATTACACTCAGTCAGGTAGCCCATCAATCTGAGATTAACTATGATTTAACCGATATCAGAAATTGGATCAATAAATGCGAAAACTAGCTGAAGAAAAAATTCTTCAACTAGTTTTTATAAATCCTTGACAAATAATTTTACAAGGACTATACTATATTTGAAGATATAATATATCTTCTATATCGTCAACAATGGTATTTCATTGCATGCTTTTGGATAGCTAAAGAAAGAAGGTTCTTATGAAAGTTATTTTAGCTACTGACCAAGATGGTTTCCAACTGAAAGAAACCGTCAAACACTATCTGCTTCATTCTGGTTATGAAGTAATTGACCTCAACTCTACACAAGGTTCTGCGGATTTCGTTGATTCTACTATCAATGCTATTACAGAGTTTAGAAAATATAAGCAAGCTCGTGCTATTCTTTTTGACAAGTTTGGACATTCTTTTATGCCTGCTAATAAGTTTAAAGGTATTATCTGCGCCGCTGTTTACGATGAACACTCTGCCATGATGACTATTCGACACAATTCTACTCCAATCATTACAATTGGTTCTGGAATTACAGGTGATATTTTAGCAGTTGAAATAGTCAAAGCCTTTCTTGAGCACAACTATGATTCTGGTCGTCACCAAGTTCGCATTGATATGCTGAACAAGCTCTGCTAGGAGGTATTCCCATGAAAATTGCTCTCGGTTGTGATCACATTGTAACAGATGTGAAGATGAAGATTTCAAAACACCTAAAAGAACAAGGCCATGAAATCATTGATGTTGGTACTTATGATTTCGTCCGTACTCACTATCCTATTTATGGTCGCTTAATTGCAGAGGAGGTCGTCAATGGACGGGCTGACTTTGGAGTTGCCCTTTGCGGTACAGGTGTTGGAATTGCTGTATCTGCTGATAAAGTTCCTGGAACTCGAGTTGTACTTGTCGGAGATGTTGCGACTGCTCGTTCCGCTCGTGAAAATCTCAATGCTAATATTGTTGCTTTCGGTGGTGCAATCCTAGGTATCAATTTCATTAACAACATCGTAGATGAATTTATCAATACCAAGTACAAACCAAATCCTGAAAAAGAGGAATTGATTGCGAAAATTGATAAACTATCTGAAGTGAGCCCAGATGTAGCTGCCAATGATCATATCTTCGATGAAGAGAATGCCAAGTGGGATCGTGGGGAATATCACGATTAACTTGTATTCCAACTTCTATATTTTTTCTAACCTTGAGAATAGCTAACTCAAGGTTATTTTGACATCAAAAAAAGTCTAGAGATATTTCTATCCCTAGACTGAAGTTTTTTTCGCAATTTGAGTGCTACACGCGTTCTTTCCATGAAGTCGCTGTTGTTTGAAGAACTTTGTTGAGTTCGTCAATGTTTTCAAATCCAGTTGTGCGAAGCCATTCACGAGCTGCTGCTTCACCATCTTTGATGTAAGCTTCAACTGATCCAGCCCATGTTGCACGGCCACAAAGAACTCCGTTAAAGTTTGCACCTGATTCATGAGCAAATACAAGAGTATCTTGGAAAAGTTTAGCTGATACACCAGCACTCAAGTAAATGTATGGCAAGTTAGTTGCTTCATCTTGAGCTTTGAAGAAGACTGCTGCTTCTTCACGTGTATAAACTACTTCACCTTCAGCGAAGCCTTCAACATATTTAATGTTAACAGGAACTTCTACTTTCAAGACATCAATGTTAAAGCGTGGGTCTGAGAAGACTTTCATAGCACCGATAACTTTGTGTGGTTTTACTTTCGCGTATTCTACAGAACCTGCATCAGCAATTTTTTCATCGTAAGCAAGGATTTCAAGGAAGAATGGAATATCTTCAGCCACACACTCAGAACCGATACGTTCGATGTAAGCTTGTTTTTCTTGGTTAAGTTCGTCTGAGCTATCTACATCATAGTAAAGCAAGAATTTAACCGCATCTGCACCTTCTTCTTTAATACGTTTTGCAGACCAAACATCCAAGCAGTCTGGTAAGCGTTTTGTGCTTGTTGTGTCGTAACCTGTTTTTTCATAAGCAAGGAGAAGACCAGCTTTTTCATCAAGAGCTTTAGTTGCTGGAAGTCCATACTCAGGGTCAAGAAGCATAGATGAAGCGTATTTAGTCAATTCATCTGCAACCAAGACTTTCAGTTCTTCCATTTGAGCCACAGTTGGTTCTTCTGTTTGGTGTTGAGCCATGAGGCGTTTCAAAGCACCACGTTGGTCAAAAGCAAGAGCTGAGATGATTCCATTTTCATCAGAAAGTTTTTCTAAGCGTGCACGTTTTTGTTCTGTTAAAGCCATTTTATACCTCTTTTACTATTAATTGATCATATAGAGCTTGATAGTTAGCCATGTTGACATGGCCAGTCATTTTTTCTTGAGCATTGAGCATACCAAGGACATTAGCCTTGATGAGTAGTTCCGCATCCGATTCTTTATGAAGTAGTCCTGAAGAAATTCCTGCCACAGTAGAATCTCCAGATCCGACAGGGTTGACTACCTGGATTCTAGGAATATCTACCTTGTAAAAAGTGTCCCCATGTTTGGCAAAGGCACCATTAGCACCAAGTGAAACGATAATCCATTCAATACCTGCAAACAAAGGTTCTTGAAGTACTTCTTTTAATTCATCCAAATCCTCAGAAACTTCTCTTCCAAGAAGCTGAGATAATTCCTCATTATTTGGTTTGATAACTGTTGGTTTATGTGGTGATTCAAGAACCGTCTGAAGTGCTGCACCAGAGCAGTCTAAGACTACAGGCTTGCCAGCTTGATTAGCAAGTTCTACCAAGCTCGCATAGTAATCAACTGGAAGACCAGCTGGCAGACTACCTGAGATAGCTACTACTTCAACGGACTCTAGGAGATTTTTGAAATGTTCCAAAAAGTCTTGACCTTCCTGTTCCAATACTTCAGGACCTTTTTCAAGAACTTCTGTTTGGTTGTCTCCGTGAAGAATAGCGATACAGTTACGAGTTTCTCCCTGAATAGAAAAGAAATCTTTCTTAACATTATCATCAATATTTTCAACTAAAAACTCACCAAGTTTGCCACCAACTAAACCAGTAGCAAGAACTGAATCGCCAAATTCTGAAAGTACTCTAGTAACGTTTAGTCCTTTACCACCAGCAGTTTTGGTTACATCCACCACACGATTGACAGTATCAATCTTCAACTCATCCAAAGGATAGGAAATATCAATGGATGGGTTCATTGTGACTGTTAAAATCATAGGTCACCTCTTAGTCGTGGTATTCTCCGCGATCCCATTTTTCAAGGAATTCAGTGAAGAAGTTTGCGTCTGTTTGTTGAGCATTGTGACTTTCAAGGTGTTCAATTTTCGCAATCAATTTCTTGTTTTCTTCAGATGGTTTGTATTCAGCATGGATGAAAGCTTCGATGATATCACACATAAGCAATTCACCAGTAATCTTACCACCAAAACCGATAACGTTAGCGTTCAATTCTTCTTTAGCATAAAGGGCTGTTGTCATATCACGAACCAAGGCAGAACGAACACCTGGGACTTTATTTACAGCGTTGTTGATACCAACACCAGTACCACAGATACATACTCCAAGATCAGCTTGACCACTAGTTACAGCTTCCCCTACTTTTTTACCAAAGATTGGGTAGTGAGTACGTGTATGGTCATATGTACCAAAGTCAATAACTTCATATCCTTTTGATTTCAAAAATTCTGAAACCGCCATTTTTTCATCTGTTACGATGTGGTCACATCCAATTGCAATTCTCATTAGTTATTCCCTCCGATTAATTATATAAATCTAATATCATTTATCCCTACTCAAAAAAAATCAAGATTAGCTTAGGAAGCGAGCTGCAAGCATAACTGAGGTTAGCTAAAGTGAGCTGACAACAGATTATCTTGATTTTTGAAGAGTATTAGCACATTTTGTTCAACATATCGACCCTAATTTGGTGACGTCCACCATCGTATTTACCATTAACAAATCCTTTAGCAATGTTTTTAGCCAATTCATCACCAACAAGTTGTGCCCCCATAGTGATCATACGTGAGTTGTTGTGTCCACGAGTCATATAAGCTGAACGTTCGTCAGATACTTCTGCAGCAACCATTCCTTTGATTTTAGTTGCAACCATGAATGGACCAGCACCATAAGCATCAATCACGATACCAAGGTTTTGTTCTTCTTTGTTTACTTCTGCAGCAACAGCAAGAGTCACATCAACAAAGTCTTGACCTTCAGCTGTAACATCCACAACGTGGAAATTTTCTTTTTCCAAGAAGTCTTTCACAACTTCTTTCAATCTCAAACCTGCAGCATCTGCACCGATAACAATAGACATATTGTATACTCCTTTTTATTTTTCTAGGCTAGTAAAACCTTTTATAGTTAGCAGTTTACCTACAAAAGCTTTCTAGCAGTTTATTGACAAATTGGATTGAATGAGATGAATGACACCTTATTCAAGTTTAGGAAATCAGTTTCCTAGCAAATAATCCTTCTCCACGAAAGAGAATATAACAAGTGATTATTTGTTTGTTACAAACATCATTTGTTGTTTACAAACATAATATACTCCTATTTCCGGAAAAAGTCAACAGTTAATGTTTGTTTTTATGTTTTTTAACTAAAAAATTTCGATGTCAAAACCAATTTGATCCACTTGACCAGGTTCTAGGAGACGAACATTCTTCTTATCTTCTAGACGATCTCCTTCTTCAAGAGATGTTGACAAGCCAGACCATGGTTCAAAAGCAATAAAAGGACCTTTATTCAAAGTTGACCAGATGATGAGGTTTGGAAACTCTGCAAAGTGCACTTTTAATCCCTTATCATGTTTACGAGAACGAAGGGCAATTGTTCTAGATTGCAATTCATCTAAGGTGACTGCATCTGTGCTGAAAAGATCATAACTAAGATCTAATTCCTTTTGCCCCTCTAGCCATGGACTTCTATCTTGGAAATCCAACATACCTGTTTCTGGGAAAGGATGTGGAACAGAGCAAGTCTCTTCTTTCTCAAACTCTAAATAGTAATCTTCATAGACCTCATCATCCAGTAGAGGACAATTAAATCCTGGATGTCCACCAATAAAGTAAGGCATGACCTTGCTAGTTTCTTTATTAAAAATCTTGTATTGAGTCCGTACTGTTTTACCAGTAAGACTATAAGTAATTTCTAGGCGAAAATGATAAGGATAGTTTTGATAGCTATTCTCATCGTCTTCAATTGCAAAAGTTACACTCTTGTCTGTCTGTTCAACTAATTCAAATTCTTTCTTACGAACCAAACCATGACGAGGAATGTTTCCTTTGCTTTCTTGCCCCTTCTCATCTATATAGAGGGCTGTATCCTCTCTCAAAGAACCACAAATGGGAAAGAGAACAGGAGCTTGTCCACTCCAATAAGTGGCATCCCCTTGCCACAAATACTCAAGTCCCTCAGCATCTTTTATAGAAGAAAGAGCCCCACCAAAACTGTTAAATTGTACTCTTAATTGTTCTGATTTTAATTCAATTACCATTATTTTCTCCGATTTCTTGATAGTTTATAAAAAACTAGGCTGTCACTCCTATCAGGAAAATAACAACCTAGCTTTAACAATTTACATTTTATAGGAGCGTATTATTTTGCTTTCGCTGCGTACTCTTCGTTACGTTTAATCATTTGTTTTCTGTACCAAGCAAAGATACCGATATAGAATACAAGGAAGACTACAGCACCAAGGATTGCTTTGATATCACCTGTTGTAGTGTTACCAATTGTCCAACCAAGAAGTTTTTCGATTGGTCCTTCAAGAGTTGAGTGAGTAATCAATTGAGTTTGGCTCACACCTTCTGGGAAGGCACCTACACCTTTAGCAAGTTCTGTTGCAAATGGTGCAATAAGTGTACCTGAAAGAAGGAAGAGTGGCAACAAGAGTGTTCCGAAGATAATCATACGGAGCAATTTACCACGTGTTACAACCAAGAGAGCTGGAGTAACACCCATAGCGATGATACCTGCAAGTGGCAAGATACCATTTCCGACTTTTGAAAGAAGCACAGCTTCAATCAACATGATTGGTGCAAGTACGTTGGCACAAGCCCAGATTTCAGCACGACCAGCGATGAATGGCCAGTCAAGACCGATATTAAACTTACGTCCTTCCAAACGTTTAGTAGCAACGTTGGTAATACCTTGTGAAAGTGGTTCTACGGCCGCAATGAACCATGAACCGATTAGTGAGAAGAGTTCCAAAGCTACACCGGCTGTCAAACCAAGAGACAACCAACCTTTGATAACTTCTTGCCAGTTTGCAGCATCTTTAAGTCCTTCAACAGGATGCGGAGTCCCCATCAAACCGATAACGATACCAAGGATGAAACCGATGAAGAATTTAGATCCCCAGAAACCGATTTTCTTGTTCAATTTAGCAGCATCAAAGTCATATTTATCAAGACCTGGGAAGAATTTTTCAAAAATCTTATCCAAAACCATGATAACTGGGTTCATCATGTAGTTCATGTGAGTTGAAGTCATTGGTGATGAGCTTGGTGCGTTAAGAAGGTCGTCGAATGTAGGTTTCATCAAGTCAGAGTTGATAATTTTAAGAACCCCAACAAGAACAACTGCTGCAGTCGCAATGAAGAGTGAAACTCCTTGGCTAACGCCATTGTTGTCTGCATACCATTTAATCAAAAGACCTGTGATAGACAAGTGCCAGATATCGAAGATATCAACATCAAGTGTATCAGTTTTCTTCATAGCAAGCATCACTACGTTAACAATCAACATGATGAGCAAGAAGTAAAGTGTCCAAGCAGATCCCCAAGTGATTGTGGCAAGTGGCGCCCAACCAACGTCGGTGATGTTCAATTGAATACCAGTGTTTTCAACGAATTTTGCAAGTGATGCTGAGAAAGCACCGTTCAACATTCCGATGATAGCCCCGATACCAGTAAGAGCGATGGCAAGTTTGATACCACCTTCAAGCGCTTTGGAGAATTTCACTCCAAAAAGTAGAGCCAATACTGTCAAAATGATCAGCATGATGATTGGTCCACCCATGTCCAAGATGGGTTTGAACAGCTTATTAGCTAGTTCGATAATGACATCCATAATAGTTCCTCCCTTTTTATGTTATATGAATGTTAACAAATTATTAATTAGCTTAACCCGTGTTCTTTAATGGCTGCTTCAATATTGTCAAATACTGGAGCACTCATAGCTGGGATACGGAATAAGATTGGTCCAGCTTCGATAACTGGAATACCTGGATCAAAACCAAGATCTGTAGCAGCAATTGGTGTGAAGATGTCATAACCTTTGATAAGGTCTTCATTAACGTCTTTGACCATTACTGCATCACAGTGAACATCAAAACCGCGGTTTGAAAGTTCTTCTTCAAGAGCACTTTTAATTTGGTGGCTTGAGTTAACACCTGCACCGCAGGCAGCAAGAATTTTAATCATATGGATTTCCTCCGATTTAATATTTTTAATAGACAAGATTAAGCTGTTGCTTCAGCTATATAAGCATAGAGAGCTTCAGGTTCTGAAATTTTTGATAGGTCTTCAAGATGACCATTTCCAGTAAAGAAGTCCATCAACTGAGCAAGAATGTTCGTTTGACTTGAACTTGAGTTATTAATGATAAAGAAGAGTAAGGATACTTCTACTTCCTTATCTGGCGCAATCATATTGTGGAAAGTCACTGGTTTTTCTAATCGAACCACCACAACTTTTTCAGCTAGATTATGAACAATATCTGTATGAGGAATAGCCACATTCGGCAAATCTTTACCCAAAAATTCCATATCTAAACCAGTTGGAAATGACTTTTCACGCGTGATCAAGGCTTCACGATAGGTTGGAGTTACGATTTCTCGTTCTTCCAATAAAGTTGCAACCTGATCAAAGAGTTGTTCTTGATTATCCGCTTCTAAGCAAAACACAAGGTTTTTGTCAAAGAAATGATCTAATCCCATAAGGTTTTCCCTTCTTTCCATTAACTTTATGCTATAAGTATAACACTATATGAAACCGTTGTCAATATTTTTCTGTTCTTTTTTGTCTCTTTTTTTATATTTTTGTTGTTTTTATAGTTTGTTATGTAAAAACAAACAATTAAACAAACATCCAAAACATTTCTTATGTTCCAGAATAGAAAAAAAGCAGACCATTTTAGTCTGCTTTACTATTGATTCTTATATAAATTTCCTGTAAACAAGGAAAAATAATTATGACAACTTATTCTTCATCCATACTCAAGACGCTGAGGAAGGCTTCTTGTGGGACTTCTACTGATCCTATAGCTTTCATACGTTTCTTACCAGCTTTTTGTTTTTCTAGAAGTTTACGCTTACGAGAAACGTCACCACCGTAACACTTAGCAAGTACGTTCTTACGAAGGGCCTTGATATCTGTACGAGCCACAATCTTGTGTCCAATAGCTGCTTGGATTGGCACCTCAAATTGTTGACGAGGGATGATTTTCTTGAGCTTATCAACGATGAGTTTCCCACGTTCATAGGCAAAGTCCTTGTGAACGATAAAGCTGAGGGCATCCACCTTGTCTCCGTTGAGAAGGATATCCATTTTCACCAGCTTAGATGGGCGGTACTCTGACAATTCATAGTCAAAGCTTGCATAACCACGAGTTGAAGACTTGAGCTTATCAAAGAAATCAAAGACGATTTCAGCCAGTGGAATTTGATAGATAACATTAACACGATTGTCATCGATATAGTCCATCGTCACAAAGTCCCCACGCTTGCGCTGAGCTAGCTCCATCACTGCTCCGACGAACTCCTGTGGTACCATGATTTGCGCTTTAACATAAGGCTCTTCAATGGTCGCAATCTTAGTTGGGTCTGGGAACTCAGACGGGTTAGACACATCCATAGACTCACCGTCGGTCAAATTAACCTTATAGATAACGGATGGAGCTGTCATAATGAGGTCGATGTTGAACTCGCGTTCCAAACGTTCTTGGATAACATCCATATGAAGAAGCCCAAGGAAACCACAACGGAAACCAAATCCAAGGGCCTGAGATGTTTCTGGTTCAAACTGAAGACTAGCATCATTCAGTTGCAATTTTTCAAGCGCTTCACGTAGGTCATTGTACTTGTTTGACTCGATTGGATAGAGACCCGCAAAGACCATAGGATTCATCTGCTTGTAACCATGTAATGGCTCTGTCGCAGGATTGGTTGCCAAGGTAACGGTATCACCCACACGAGTGTCCTGAACCGTCTTGATAGAAGCCGCAATATAACCAACGTCCCCAGTCGCAAGGAAATCACGACCAACTGCTTTCGGTGTAAAAATACCAACTTCGGTCACATCAAAGGTCTTACCATTACTCATAAGTTGAATCTTATCGCCAGGTTTAACCACTCCATCCATGACACGCACTTGGAGAATAACCCCACGGTAAGCATCGTAAACAGAGTCGAAAATCAAGGCCTTAAGTGGTGCCGTCACATCACCCGTTGGTGCTGGTACTTTTTCTACGATTTGCTCGAGGATTTCTTCAATACCTATACCAGCCTTGGCAGAAGCCAATACTGCTTCACTGGCATCCAAACCAATGACATCTTCAATCTCTGTACGCACACGCTCTGGATCCGCTGCTGGCAGGTCAATTTTGTTAATAACTGGCATGATTTCCAAATCATTGTCCAAGGCCAGATAAACATTGGCAAGGGTTTGAGCCTCAATTCCTTGGGCAGCATCGACCACCAAAATCGCTCCCTCACAGGCAGCTAGCGAACGTGAAACTTCATAGGTAAAGTCCACGTGCCCCGGCGTATCAATCAAGTGGAAAATATAAGTTTCCCCATCTTTTGCCGTGTAATTCAACTCGATGGCATTCAACTTAATGGTAATTCCACGTTCCCGTTCTAGATCCATACTATCCAAAAGCTGGGCCTGCATTTCACGGCTTGAAACCGTCTCTGTTTTTTCCAAAATGCGGTCTGCTAAAGTTGATTTACCGTGGTCAATATGGGCGATAATAGAGAAGTTACGGATCTTCTCCTGTCGTTTTTTCAATTCTTCTAAGTTCATGATTCTCTTCCTTTCAGGGTATCTATTTATTATAAATTGTTTTTGATATTTTGACAAGACCATACCCTGCCAGGAGTACTAATCTTCAGCAACAAAGCCGTCATTTTCGATAAAGTGGTGTTCTGTCATTCCTTGGTCTGTAAAGACAATCCCATGAAGGACACCACCATAAACAGCTCCTCCATCCATTCCAATCTTACCGTCTTCTGTCACCCAAAGCTCAGCTGTACCGCGTTCTTGCTGTAACAAGCCATAAACTGGTGTGTGACCAAAGACAATGGTTTTCCCAGTATGATTTTCGGCTTCGTGGAATGGTTTTCTAAGCCAGACTTTTTTATAATCTGTGGTTTCATGCCAGTCGTCTAAGGTCAAATCAATACCTGCGTGAACAAAGATATACTTGTCTGTCTCTACCACAAAAGGCATTTGACGAATAAATTCGACCAAATCTGCTGCTTCAGCGGCAACACGCTTGGCATCTTCTACTCCATCAACTGGGGCATCCAAGGGACGACCTAGGATAGAGTTAATAGTTGTATCTCCACCATTACGACGATAGTGGTCATAACTTTCTTCTGGGTCATCGAGCCAAGTCAGAAACATATACTCGTGGTTTCCAGATAAACAGATAGCCCCTTGATTGTCCACTAAGTCCTTGACCATTTCTAGAACACGGCGACTATCCTCACCACGGTCAATCAAATCCCCTAGAAAGAGCAACTGGGTCTGACCATCCCAGGTTTTGAGAAGGTCTTCCAGCATCCCAGCTTTTCCGTGAACATCTCCAATTACATAATAGTCTGTCATCTTATTTCTCCCTATTTCTCAACAATTCTCTGGCTTGCGTTAGGGCTGCTTCTGTCACATCGTCACCTGCCAACATCTTGGCAACTTCTTCCACGCGCTCTTCAACCGTCAAGAGACGAACAGTCGAAACCGTTGAATGGTCATTACTAATCTTCTCAATAAAGAATTGATAATCCGCAATCGCAATCACTTGTGGCAAATGGGAAATAGCCAGAACCTGACCATGCTGGCCAATCTTGTGAATCTTCTGTGCAATAGCCTGAGCTACACGGCCTGAAACTCCTGTATCCACCTCATCAAAGACTATGCTGGTCTTGCCTTCTTTACGAGAAAAGGCAGACTTGATGGCTAGCATGAGACGAGATAATTCCCCACCAGATGCAACCTTGACCAAGGGTTTAAAATCTTCACCAGGGTTGGTTGAAATGTAAAATTCGACCGTTTCATTTCCCTCACGACTGAATTTGCCCTTGTTAAAACGAACCTGAAACTGGGCTTTTTCCATATAGAGGTCCTGCAGTTCTTGTTTAATCTCAGCTTCAAGCTGCTGAGCCAAGTCATGACGAGCAGATGCAAGCTGGCCTGCCAAATCAACAAGATTGACTTCCAATTTCTTGAGCTCTGCTTCCATGTCCTCAGAAGAAAGATTATTGCCTGTCAAGAGATTGTACTCTTCTGTAATCTTAGCAAAGTAAAGCAAGACATCGTCTACAGTCCTACCATACTTGCGGGTAATAGTATGAAGGAGGTCCAAACGATTCTCAACCTGCATGAGACGATTGCCGTCAAAATCAAGGTCCTCAATAATAGCTTCCAGACGTTTGCTAATGTCTTCTAAGACATAGTAGGTCTCAGACAGAGAGCTCGAAATTTCACGGTATTCAGGATCGTACTCTTCGACACTTTCCATGTCATTCATGGCTGAACGAACATTGGCCAGACTTGAAAAATCTTCATTGTCCAACATGCTGTAGGCATTGGTCAGTGTATCCGCAATATTTTTATGGTTGAGCAGTTTATCACGCTCTTGATTAAGAGCCAAATCTTCTCCAGCCTGCAAGTTTGCTGCCTCAATCTCTGCCATTTGAAATTCCAACATTTCAATACGAGCCTTGTGTTCCTGTTGGTTTTTCTTGACTTCCAGAACCTGCTTGCGCATTTTTCGATAAGCATCAAAACTCGTTTTATAGGTTTCTTTCAAGTCCCAAAAAGCTACGTCACCGAATTCATCCAACATTTGAATATGAAGTTGAGGGCGCATTAACTCTTCTTGGTCATGCTGACCATGAATATCTACCAGATGTTGCCCAATAGCTCGCAAAACAGACAGATTGACCATCTGGCCATTGACACGACTGATACTCCGACCATTTTGCAAGATTTCCCGACGGATGATAATTTCATCACCCATTTCCAAACCTTGCTCATCAAAAATTTCCTGTAAAAGGCGACTATTCTCAACTGAGAAAAGTCCCTCAATCTCTGCCTTTGGCGCACCATGACGAATAACATCTATCGTCGCACGAGCTCCCAACATCATATTCATGGCATCAATGATAATCGACTTCCCTGCACCCGTTTCACCAGTCAGGACAGTCATCCCTTTTTCAAAATTGAGGGAAATAGCCTCAATAATGGCAAAGTTTTTTATCGAAATTTCAAGTAACATATAGACCTACCAATTTTTTACTTGTTCAAAGATTTCCTCAGCTAGACTTTCACTTCTGGCAATGACTAAAATCGAGCTATCATCAGCCAAACAGCTAAAAATCTTGTCAGAAAAAGTCTCGATTAACTGAGCTTTTACAAAAGCTGTATTTCCTGGAATAACTTGGAGATTGATCATCTTATCCATCAATTCTGCCGATTCGATATTGTCTTCAGCCAGTTGCAAACTTTTTACGATTGATTTTGGCAATTCGTAGACATAGGTGTTGTCTCTCAAAGGAATTTTGACAATACCTAGTTCTTTGATATCTCGTGATACCGTCGCCTGAGTGGCAGTGATACCTGCCTCTTTCAAATGTTCTACAATTTCTTCTTGTGTACCGATTTGATAATCTGTCACAAATCGTCTAATTTTTTCAAGTCTCTCTTTTTTATTCATTTTTAAATTGACTATGCGCCCTCTCTACTACTTCTTCAATATCAGCAAGAACCTGATTGCTTGCTGACTCTTCTTTTTTCAAATACGCTAAAAATTCAATATTTCCATGTCCACCTTGGATGGGAGAAAAGTCCAATCCAAGGACTGAAAAGCCTTCCTCTACTGCCATGGTTGTGACAGATTCAAGGACATGTTGATGGACCTTGGCATCGCGAATGATTCCATTTTTCCCAATCTGCTCACGTCCTGCCTCAAACTGAGGCTTAATTAGAGACACAACCTGACCTTGATCAGCTAACACACGGTGCAAGGCTGGCAGAATCAGACTGAGGGAAATGAAACTCACATCAATGCTGGCAAAGCTCGGTTCCTGCTCGAAATCAGTCTTTTCAGCATAGCGGAAATTAAACTGCTCCATGCTGACAACACGTGGGTCTTGGCGTAATTTCCAAGCCAATTGATTGGTACCAACATCAACTGCAAAGACTAACTCAGCACCATTCTGTAGCATAACATCGGTAAAACCTCCAGTAGAAGCACCGATATCAATTGTTGTTGCTCCTTCAACTAACAAATCAAAGACCTGCAAGGCTTTTTCCAATTTCAAGCCACCACGGCTGACATACTTGAGTTTTTCACCCTTGAGTTTTAGCTCGGTGTCGTCTGGGATTTTCTCTCCTGGTTTGTCAAAACGTTCTCCATTCAGGACTGCTACGACTAGACCAGCCATAACACTGCGCTTGGCCTGTTCTCGCGTTTCAAACAAACCCTGTTTATAAGCTAGTACATCCACTCTTTCCTTAGCCATTGATTCTCAAACTTTCTACTACTCTTACAATCGATTCTATCTCAAAGGGAACTTGCTGGGCAATTTCTTCTAATTTGGCATTAGCTTGATCCAGAGTTTGGTTACAAAAGGTAATGGCTTCTTCCAAGCCCAACAAGGCTGGATAGGTTGACTTTTCAGCCTGCAAATCCTTTTGTGGAGTCTTGCCGATTTCCTCAAAACTAGCTGTCACATCAAGCACATCGTCTCGAACTTGAAAAGCAAGTCCTATTAATTCGCCAACAGTTTTGAGTTTTGCCTGTATTTCAGGTGACAATTCAGCAATGATGGCAGCTGCTTGGAAGGGATAAGCTAGTAATTTTCCAGTCTTATTCGCATGAATGGTCTGAAGTTCTTCCAAAGATAAATGCTGGTGTTCACCCTCCATGTCCAAAACCTGCCCTGCTACCATGCCCAGACTTCCTGAAGCAAGCGATAGGTTGGCAATTAAGTCTACCTTAATCTGACTTGGCAAATCTGCCTGCGCTATCAAGGCATAGGGATCCAGGAACAAGGCATCTCCTGCCAAAATTGCCATTGCTTCGCCAAATTTCTTATGATTGGTCAAACGCCCTCGACGATAATCGTCATCATCCATGGCAGGAAGATCATCATGAATCAAGCTCCCTGTATGAATCATTTCCAAGGCAGCTGCCACCTGTGCGTGAGCAGGTTTTATAGCGACCTGCAAGGCTTCCAATACTTCCAACAAGAGAAAAGGGCGAATACGCTTGCCACCAGCATGAATGGAATAGAGAACCGATTCTCTCAAACTAGAAGCAAACTGCTGGTCTCCATAAAAATCTTCCAAGGCCGACTCGACAAGAGCTAATTTTTCTTGCTTTTTCATTCAAAATCACTTTCTGTTCCGTCTTCTTGCATGACCTTGACCAAAGTCTTTTCAGCCTTGTCCAGCGTCGCTTGGAGCTCTTTTGACAAGACCATGCCTTTTTGAAAGGCAGCAATCGCATCTTCTAGAGCAATTTCACCATTTTCCAAACTTTGGACAATGGTCTCCAGTTCTGCTAGATTTTCCTCAAATTTCTTTTGTTTCGACATCTTTAACCTCTAATTCTACTTGACCATCTCGCATCAAAAGCGTTACTTGGTCTTTTTTCTTCAAACTCTCAACCGAATCGACAACGGACTCTTCTTTTTTGACAATAGCATAGCCACGCGCCACGATTCGACTGGTATCCAGCATCAGCAGGGCTTCTGAAAGTCGCTTGACCTCAGAAACCTTGGCATCATAAACCAGCGCCATTTGGCTACGTAAGAGCTTGTCCAACTGACCTAGGCGGTCTTGATAACGCTGGATTTTGGTAACAGGTGATAATTGGACCAGTTGATGCGTCCTTGATTGAACTATTTGCTTGTTATCAGAAATCTGTGTTCGCAAACTTTGTTTTAATCGCAGTTGCAGTTGGTCCAAGCGTTGCAAATAGCCATCATACAAGCGCTCTGGCTGTCTAAAGATAACAGACTGACTGCATTTTTTCAAAGCTTCTTGTTTCTTAGATAGGACATTTCGGACTGCTGTTGCCATCCGTTTTTCTTGATTCTGCAAATGAGTTAATAGATCCAACTTGGTCACAGGTGTTGCCAGTTCAGCAGCTGCTGTTGGTGTCGCAGCCCGTCTATCTGCCACAAAATCTGCCAAGGTCACATCCGTCTCATGCCCCACACTAGAGATAACTGGCAAACGAGATTCAAAAATAGCTCGTACCACAATTTCTTCGTTAAAAGCCCAGAGATCTTCTATGGAACCACCTCCACGACCAATAAGCAACAAATCCAAATCGTCTCGTTGATTAGCACGCGCAATATTTCGAGCAATTTCCTCCGCAGAACCTTCACCTTGAACCTTGGTCGGATAGAGAAGGATATCAACACCTGTAAAGCGTCTGCTGACGGTCGTGATAATGTCTCGAATAACGGCTCCACTGCGACTGGTTACTACACCAATTCTCTTAGAAAATTGGGGCAGAGGTTGCTTGAAACGTTCTTGAAACAGGCCTTCTTCTGTCAATTTTTTCTTGAGTTGCTCAAACTGAATCGCAAGCGCACCAACCCCATCAGGCTCTGCCTTTTCAATGATGATGGAGTAGCTACCACTTGGTTCATAGACCTGCACACGCCCAATCACATTGATTTTCATTCCTTCTTCTAGGTCAAAACCTAATTTCTGATAAATCCCATACCAAATAGTCGCTTGAATGACTGCATGGTCATCCTTTAGGGAGAAATATTGGTGAGTAGGTCGTTTACGAAAGTTGGAAACTTGACCAGTTAAATAGACCCGTTCCAAGTATGGGTCTTTATCGAATTTCATTTTCAGATACTTGGTCAAAGTTGTTACCGATAAATACTTTTCCATCTCCACCTACTATTCATTTTCTTGCTTTTCCATGGGTATTATTATACCAAAAATATGCCTAAAAATCTCCATTTATGTACCATTATGAGGGAAAAATAGAAAAAGGAGGCAAGGCCTCCACATCTGTTTATTTGCTGTTTCGAGCTTCTTCCAAAATCTTTGCAATCTTGGTTGTCAACAGGTCGATAGCCACTGTATTGCTAACCCCTTCAGGAATGACGATATCAGCATAACGCTTAGTCGGCTCGATAAACTGATGGTACATAGGTTTGACCACACCTAAATACTGGTCAATAACGCTATCAAGGCTACGGCCACGTTCTTCCATATCACGCTTGATACGACGAATAATGCGCACATCATCATCTGTATCCACAAAAATCTTGATATCCATCAAATCACGCAGACGCTTGTCCTCCAGGACCAAAATCCCTTCAACGATAAAGACATCTTGAGGCTCCTGACGATAGGTCTTGTTGCTTCGTGTATGCTCTGTATAGTCATAAGTCGGAATGTCCACCGGACGCCCTGCCAACAACTCCTTAATCTGTTCGATCATCAAGTCTGTATCAAAGGCAAAAGGATGGTCATAGTTGGTTTTGACACGCTCTTCAAAGGTCAAGTGAGACTGATCCTTGTAATATGAATCATGCTCAATCATGGAAATCTTTTCATCAGGGAAATGCGATAAAATGGCTCTTGAAACACTGGTCTTACCTCCACCAGAACCACCTGTCACTCCGATAATGATTGGTCTATTTTGCATGCTATCCTCCGTTTTTTTATCCGTCGTCTATTCTATCACATTTTTTACAAAATTTATAGTCTGGTTTGGATAGTTTAGGAGAAACAATTCCAATTTCTACACTTCAATTATACTAGCTAAAAACCTTCCTTGGCTTGTAAAGATCCCCCCGTTTTTCAAGAATGGCTAGTAATTTGTCATCTTCAAAGGCAGCCAATTCTTGTTCTGTTTGTTCGAGTTCGATAAAACGACCAAAGCGTACTTCTGTAGCCTCTTCTTGAGTTAGGAAAACTTTGATAAGGTCGCCTGTCCCAATCTCTAGAGGATAGAGAAAGTCCAGTTGACCAGCCTCTACTTTTTCAGCAATTTCTTCCAAGGTCAAAGCAACATCTAACTGTAACCCTGCAGCACTAGTCCGTGTCAACTGAGACATATGAGCCGCATAACCCAGCTTCTCTCCCAAGTCAACCGATAAGGTACGGATATAAGTCCCTTTACTGCATTTTACACGAAAAGTAAAGCGTGCAAGATGACCCTCATAAGAAATCGGACTTGTCCGATCAAATTGGTAGATGGTTACCTGACGTTCTGGTCGCTCTACTTCCTGACCTGCACGTGCATACTCATAGAGCTTACGACCATTGACCTTGACTGCCGAATACATAGGCGGAATCTGAATAATAGGTCCTGTCAGTCTGGCGATTGCTTCATCAACAAGCTTTTCATCCAAGTGCGATAAAACAGGTGTCTCTGCGACCACTTCCCCGCTAGCATCCTCAGTCGTCGTGGAATAGCCCAGAGTGATTTCACCCTCATAGACCTTGCCCTCATCCTGCATAAACTCGACCATGCGTGTCGCCTTGCCAACCGCAATGGGCAGAACTCCCACTACATCCGGATCCAAGGTCCCACCATGACCAATCTTCTTGGTTCCCAAAATCTTACGCAGTTTAAAAACCGCATCATGCGATGTCATCCCCGCTTCTTTTCTTAAGTTGATAATACCGTTCATTTTTGCTTTCTAATTTCATTCATGAAATATCTTCTTCAAGAATCGTAATGTAATTATCTTTTGTAACAAAAGATAGTGTGGCTAATCTTATTGCTTGGTTCATAATTATCCTGTCAAATACATTTCTTACAAATCTCCCATTTGCATTTTTATTTTCAGGATTGCTACTATGTAATTCTAAATATTTTTTTAATTTTTCTTTTGCAGAATCATGCAAAATGTACTCTTCATTTTTGCAATATGAAAGAAAAATATCAAACATTTGGTCCACAGTATAATCTTCAAACGTAATAAAATAATTAAATCTTGATTTTAACCCAGGATTAGATTCAAAAAATTTTTTCATCAATTCATCATATCCAGCAACAATAACAACCAAATCATCACGATAGTCTTCTAATGCTTTTGTTAACTCAGTTAAACACTCTCGACCATAACTATCACTTTTATCGTTTTCAGTAATACTATATGCTTCATCAATAAACAATACACCGCCTTTGGCTTTTTGTATCAATCTCTTCACTTTCGAAGCCGTCTGTCCTTGATATTCTGCTATTAAGTCTGTTCTAGTTGCTTCAATAAAATGACCTTTACTTAGTATTCCTAATGAACGATACATATTCCCAACGATTCTAGCCACAGTAGTTTTACCGGTACCTGGATTACCTAAAAACGCCATGTGCATAGTTCTATTTGTTTTTTTAAGACCGATTTTTTCTCTACTTTGTTGAACTTTATTAAACGCTACTAAATCTTTAATTTCTTTCTTAACATTTTCTAAACCTATTAGTGACTTTAAATCATTTGCTAGTTCTTCAAATGATTTATGATTTGTTTCTTTCAAAATCAAATAATTTGTATCAATAACTCTAGCGCCAAGATATTTATACAATAATTCCAATATGCTAGTTTGCTTGTCTTTGATTTTTGAGAGTGTCTCTTTACTTGTCAAGTTTCCTAATCGTTTTATAAATTCTAACTCAGCATTTTTAAGATTATCAACTATATCTTGAAGAATTATTTCTAATTCATAAGCATTATTTGTTAAATCATCCAGTTTTTTCACTTCCGATTTTAACAATTTTAAATAAGTTTCACTAATCATCTACATTCCTTTAAACAATAGAAATAATACTATTATAACAACAGCGACTCCAAGAGTATAGAATCCTTTTCTAAGAAAACTAATCTCTTGTTGTTTTTCCTCTAGTTCAGTTTGAAATTTCTCGACAATTAAAGTAAGATTTTTACCTTCCTCTATTAATCGAACATTCATCTTATCTACATCGTTTTTAAGATTATTTTGTGTTTCTTCAACTTGTAAATGCAAATCGTTAAAACTATTTTCTATTTTCACTAATGATTTTAGCTTCGCTTTTAAACTATCAATTTCAATTTGAACTTCACTTTGCTTCTCTTCAAGTTGTTCTAACTCTTCTAGCTTTTTATGATGTTTCTTCAATACATCAATTAAATCTTTATTCTGTTTAAAAACATCATCTAATAGTTTGTTATTACCTATTTGATATTCTTCTATTTCGTGCAATCCCTGTATAGCTTTATTATTGGCCTCTTTGGCTGCAATCAAAGATTTTGAAATACTTTGAATATACTCATCATCCAATATTTGGAAAGTTTCGTAAATAGTATTAAATTCTTGAATAATCTTTTTTATGTGAATATTTTGTTCAATCATTCTATTTTGAACAGCATCAGTAAGAGCGTTTAAATCTTTACCCTTAACATCATATTCCATTCCAATAAAGCCTAACATAGGATCATCTGTTGGAACTGTTGGTAAATCTGACTGTTCAGGGATTTCTTCACTAAAGGCTTTTAACTCTTGTTTTTTTTCATTAAATCTTTCAGAATTTGCTAAAACTTGAATCTCTAAATCTTCTGACATAACATTCTCCTATAATAAATCGTTTAATGCATTTTGCATTTCTTCAAGTTCACTTTGCTTTTCATCAAAGTAAATTTCATTAGCTAGTAATCGCTGTTTGAAATCAATCTTTGAATTAGAAAACTCTTGATCAACATTGCCAAGTAGTTCTCTTAGTTTTTGATGGTTCTTAGCCATCTTACTGAAGATATCATTTCGCTTAACAGCAACATTTTTCTCGGCAACAAAAATTTGAACATCCTGAATTCTTAGCAATTCGTTCTTCTTATCAGCTTGTTGTTTTTTGTTCTCATCTTGTAGTTTCCTTGATATAAAGCCATCAAGTCCGTTAATAATTATCGCTCCCAAGATTCCAGTTAGTAAACTTGCAAAGAACATCCCTAAAATATTAGCAATTGTTCCTAGAAGTTTTATTTCAAAAGTCATACCTGGTATCTTATTTAAGAACTGTTCAAAATATTCTCCTAAAAACATTGCGCCTACACCTACTAATGCGGATGTAATAATTTTTGAAACATGGGCAATTTTAATTGCAGTAGAATGAGATTGATTTTCAGGGTTTGATAGATAAGAGATACTTTCTCTAATTGAACCAAATAATTGTTTTACCAAATTTGGTAACTTTCTTAGTTTTTCAGCGAAAGCACCAATAATTTCTCCTACGATGCTTCCAACAAAACTATCTACACCAACTTTAATAAAATCTTTGATTTTACCAAAAAATGAATGAAGAGATTTTTTCATTTCCTTAAGAAATGTATCAAAAGATTGTTTTTTTGATTTAAAATATCTCACTAAAGCATTCATAATTTCTTTCAACATTCCAAATAAAGCAGCAACCAACATAGCTTTTATAGCATCTTTACCAGCTTTATTAACCATTTTTACAGGTGCTTTTTTTGCAATATGTTTATTAATAGAGTTATTTGCTCTTTCCTCAGTTTTTAGCATTTTCTCTGAATCAGCCGCTAATTTATCATTTAACCTTTTTTCATTTTCCGCTTTTAAATTTTTCTTTTCTGAATCTGAAATATTTTTCTTATCAATTTTCTCATTGGCTCTTTGAACTTGATCCCTAAGTTTTTTTTCTCTCGCTTCTCTATTCTTTATATAGTCACTATTGGATGTTGCTCCTTTACTTTTATTCAGCGATTCATTAGTTGCTGCAAAATTTTCCTTTTTATTTGCTAAATCAGCAGTTTCAATATCAGCGATTTTTCTCCAATTATTATCAAATATTTTTTTACGAGGAACAACATGATCCAAATTAGCCTTCTCATTTATTTTTAAAGTTTTACCAGTATATTCATCCTTTAAATTATTGGATTTTTGCTTTTCTTTCATAGCTTTATTTGCATCAGTATATCTTTTATCATTCAGTATCTTAGTTCCCTCTTCTTTTGTATAACCATTAGGATGCTTATCATTATACTGCTTAAGAAGAGTATCACTTGTCATATCTAAACCAATTTGATTCGCAAATTGATTCCATATTTCATCTAAAATAGCATCCCCTAATTTATCTGGGGAATTAATTTCTTTACATTCCAATTCCAATTTTTCAAGATTAGAAAACTCAGTTGTAAATTGTTGTTCCAGTAGTTCTTCTAACTCATCGTAGTTTAAATTTTCAGACTCATATACTTCTTCTGCATTCAATACTAATAATTCATTTTCCACTGTTTTCTACTCCCCCTTCAGCGCTTCAAACTTTGCTTTCATGGTTGGATTTTTTCGAGTTAGTTTTTTTACTGAAACGTCTTCCAATTTATTGTTTGCGAGGCGGAGTTGGTTTTCGGATGTGGTTAGGAACTTCTTAACCTCTTCCATGCGTTTGATAGCCTTGTCGATTTCATCGATTGCCTTACCAAAGTTAGTAGAAGCTGAATTATAGTTCTTAGCAAAGGCCTGTTTAAAGGCATCCAAGTCTTCCTCAAAATGTGTAATATCTATATTTTGTTCACGGACAAGTGCCAACTCTTGCTTGTATTTTAGGGAATTAAGCGCCGCATTGCGTAATAAACCAATCAATTGAATAAAGAACTGAGGACGAACCACATACATCTTTTCATACTCGTGGCTGACGTCAACAATCCCTGTGTTAAAATAGTCATTATCAGCCTCAAGCATAGACACCAAAACCGCATATTCACAGTTCTTCTCCCGACGGTCCTTGTCTAATTCCTTATAAAAATCTGCATTCTTGTGCTTCTTCTCTGTTCCATCTGCTTCATTTTTCATCTCAAACATGATGGAAATAATTTCGACCCCATTTTCATCGCATTCACGGAAGATAAAGTCTCCTTTAGAACCACGCGCAGAGACCTTGTTATCCTTCTCAAAGTAGGCATTTGGAAAGGCAAAACTGCGTACCTTGTTAAACTCACTCTCTGCATAGTGTTCCAGACTTTCCCCTATAGCTTTTGTAGATTGTTGGGCTTTGAAATTCTTATAGAACTCGACCTGTTCACTAGCTGCTTTGAGCTGTGCTTCATAGTTGTGTTTAACAGAAGCCAAAGACAACTCGTTTTCCTTTTCTTGCAAGAGGAGCTGATTTTTGACCTGGTCTCGTTCTTTTTCTAAGTCAGAAAGGGTCTTTTGTAATTGATTTTCATGCTCTAAACGCAAGGTAGCCAGTTGGTTTTCCAAGGCCTGCACTTCCTTGTCCTTTGCTAATAAAGCCTCAAGGCTTGTCTGTTCAACCTCTTTCTTGGCCAATTCTTTTTCTGTATCAAAGTTTTGGATTTGACTCTGCAGTTGCGCAATTTCTTGGTCTTTTTGAGCCAGTTTAGACTGTTGTTCATTCATGGCCTTTTGCTCAGTCAAGGCCAGTTCCTGCTTCATCCGATCATGCAGTTCCTTATCAAACTCTGCTGTTCTTACTTGAGACAGAAGTTCGGCATACTGACTTTCATTTACTGTAAAGACTTCCCCACAGTTGGGACATTTGATTTCGTTCATATCGTTCCTCTTTCTAGACTTCTTTAACCATTATATCATGCCTGAAGGAAAATCAAAAACAGTGAGTCGAAACCCACTGTTTATCTACTTTTACTTTAAATTTTTTCCAAGGCCAAGCGCAAATCTTCGATCAAATCCTCTACATTTTCAAGTCCGATAGACAAGCGGATTTGGTTTGGTGTGACACCTGCTGCTTCTAGGTCTTTGTCTGACAACTGACCGTGAGTGGTTGTGGCTGGATGAACAACAAGCGATTTAGCATCTGCCACATTTGCAAGATCAGAGAAGATTTCTAAATGATCAATTACCTTGCGTGCTTCTGCCTCCCCACCTTTGACATGGAAGGTAAAGATTGAGCCTACACCTTTAGGCAAGTATTTCTCAGCCAAGGCATGGTAAGGACTATCAGCAAGTTTTGGATAGTTGACTTTTTCTACCTTAGGATGGTTGACAAGGAAATCAACAATTTTCTCTGCATTTTGCACATGACGTTCGACACGGAGAGAAAGGGTTTCCAGTCCTTGAAGCAAGAGGAAGGCATTGAATGGTGACAAGGCTGCACCTGTATCACGGAGCAATTGAACACGAACAGCGATAATAAAGGCAGCCGCACCTACATCACGAGTATAGCTCAAGTTATGGTAGCTTGGGTCTTCCTCAACAAATTGAGAGAATTTCCCTGAAGCTGCCCAGTCAAAACGACCGCTATCGACAATTACTCCTCCAATAGTCGTACCATGCCCACCGATAAACTTAGTCGCAGAATGAATAGCAATATCTACACCGTAAGAAAAAACGTTAATCAAATAAGGTGTAGCAAATGTATTGTCAGAAACAAGTGGAATCTGATGCTTATGCGCAATCTCAGCCAATTTTTCCAAGTCAGGAATGTTAATCAAGGGATTGCCCAAGGTTTCAATCAAGACAAGCTTGGTATTGTCATTGATAGCTGCTTCCACTTCCTCCAAATCATCAACATCGACGAAGGTTGTTGTGATCCCATAACGAGGAAGGGTTTCTTTCAAGAGATTGAAGGTTCCACCGTAAATAGTTGATGCTGCTACTACATGATCACCAGCATGTGCAAGAGCCAAAATCGTATAAGTAACCGCGGCCATACCTGATGCTGTTGCAAGAGCTCCAACACCACCTTCAAGGGCAGCAATTCTTTCTTCAAAGGCAGCTGTTGTAGGGTTGGTGATACGAGTATAGATATTACCTGGTTTTCTCAAGGCAAACAAATCGGCACCCTCCTGCGTGTCTTCAAAAACGAAGGATGTTGTTTGATAAATCGGCACTGCACGAGACTTAGTTGCTGGATCCACAACTTGACCAGCATGTAGTTGTAGAGTTTCAAATTTAAAATCACGAGTCATAAGGCGACCTCCATATAGTTTCATTAAGGATATTGTAGCACTATCGACCTATCTTGACTAATACCTCTTTTCTATATTTTGATATAAGGAGTAGCTATTGCTTCTTACAAAACGAAAAAGCACGATTCAATCGTGCTCATTTCCTTAATCTACATAAGTATCTTCGTTTTTATTGAGGAAGGCATATGGAAGACCCATCAAGAAACCACCACCAATCAAGTTTCCAACAAAGGTTACACCCCAGTGACGAAGCATATTTCCAACACCGAAATTAGCAATTGAATCAGCAGCAACACTGAATTTTACAATCGCAAAAGAAGCAAAGTTCGCAGCAATGTGCTCATTTGTTAAGAATACAAACATGTAAATTGCTGATAAAACTAGCCAAAGTTTGGCACCACCATCTTTGACCAAAACAAATGAAAGAATCGCAATATTTACGAAAATATTGGCCAAAATCGCCTCAAGTAAGACTAATTCATTTGAGCGACCTAACTTCATCTCAACAACCCCTGAAATGAAACTATCGTGAGTCAGATGTGCATAGGCTGCCGAATGAGCAAAGCCCCAACCTGCTATCAAAGCCCCGATAAGGTTAAACAAGGTACAGTAAAGTAAAATCTCAGCTGTTTTTCTCCAAGAGATTTTTTTCAAGAAACTACCAGCAGTCAAGAACATCATATTTGATGTTACCAACTCGGCATTCAAGAAAACAATGTAGGCCAATCCCCAAGCAAAGACAAATGGGAAGAGGAAGCGTCCACTACCTGGTGCAATTTTATTAATCAAATCAGCCCCAACTGCACCAGCAGCTGTACTGAAGGTTAAAAATGCACCTGCGAACATCGAACGAATCGCATACTTAAATTTGCTCTGACTATAAAGACTTTCTTTCTTCTTGCAAGCAAATTCAATCTTTGAGATAAATTCTGAAGAAACCATAATAAACTCCTGAAACTTTTATTTGTGATAATTATAACATAAAATAGATATAATGAAAAGCCTTTCCTAATTGTATTTTTTCTAAATCTTAAAATTTTAGAAATCGTTTACATTGTTTTAATAACAAACTTTTAGAATTTTTAATTATCAGAATCTAGAGATTGAGTGGAATAACTTTTATCCTATTTAATATATTTTATTGTTACAATTTAAAAACGATTTTCTCTGCAAGCCTATTTTGTAAAAGAAAAAGAGAGAATCGTTCTGATTCTCCCTGATACACTAACTCTTCTTAATCAACATATGTATCTTCATTCTTATTTAGAAAGGCATATGGTAAACCAATCATAAGTCCTCCACCTATAAAGTTAGCAATGAAGGTTACTCCCCAATGTCGAAGGATATTTACCAAATCAAAATGAGGTACTTGATCAGCAATCATGCTGAATTTCATAATACTGAAAGAAGCAAAATTGGCAGCAATGTGCTCATTGGACAAAAAGACAAACATGGAAATAGCTGATAAAATGATCCATAGTTTGGCGGCACCATCTTTGACTAGTATAGATGAAAGAATAGCAATATTTACAAATACATTGGCAAGAATTCCCTCAAGCAAGACCAAATCACTTGGACGCGCCAATTTCTTGGCTACAAGCTTAGGAAGGAAACTATCATGGGTCAAATGGGAAAAGGCTGACGAGTTGGCAAAGGCCCATCCAGCTACCAAGGCACCAATTAGATTAAAATAGAGTACAGTATAGTAAAATGATTACTGCCTTTTTCCAATCCATCTTTTTTAAAAATGCGCCTGCTGTTAGGTACATCATGTTGGATGTAACTAACTCAGCATTTAGAAAAACGATATAAACAAGTCCCCAAGCAAAAACAAATGGGAAAAGAAAATACCCACTACTTGGAATAATACTGTTTAATAAATCCGCACCAATAGCTCCAGCTGCTGTACTAAAGGTTAAAAAAGCACCTGCAAACATGGAACGAATCGCATACTTGAACTTACTTTGATTGAAAAGACTTTCTTTCTTATGACAATAATAATCTATCTTCGAAATAAACTCTGAAGAACTCATAAACATCCCCTAACTCTTTATATTTGTTATTATAACATAAAAAGCAAAGAAATAATAATTTTTTAAAATTTAACTATTTATATCTACTTTAAGATTACACACTTTGTATTATTAGTTATGGTATAAAAAGAGTCAACAACCTCCACCTTTGTTTCAATCTGTCTTTAAAACATTTCTTAAGGATAAAGCTAAAATCATCACCATCCCTCAATGAGAGTATTCCAAAACCCAAGTAAGATTACTAGTAACATCATTAAACTTAATATTTTTGATTTTCAGAATATTATATTAGATTGAATCTAGAATCGCACAATATCTCTTCCAAAATATTTATAGAAATTGCTTTAAATTCCTTAATCAATTTGTTCAGATTCTATTTCAATATACTATAACAACTGCAATAAACAAATTTTCATAGCTCTAAATATAAAATGGAGAAGACATGGATTGTCCTCTCCAGATATTATCTTTTCACTGACTTATCTTAACTAAATTGTTTATATGGTTGATTGAAAGCTGTTAGAATTTCATCAGATGTCTGTGAATAATCTTTTGTTTCTTTCAAATCACCTTTTACAATAATACGTTCTGTAGCGGCAAGGTCTTCACAGGTTACTAATGTGATCTCATTGACCCCTTCTCTATCATCAACCTCATCAACACGATCTGGTGTAACACGTTTGACTTCACGTATTTCATAAGTATAAACTTTATTTTTATCAGTTAGATAAATTTTCATACCATTTTTAGCGTTATCCAAAGGAGAGAATAACATTTTATTAGCATTATCAACACCAAAAATATGATGACTAGCTAGACTATAATTTCCTTCCCCCATAACTTGATCTCGCTTCATAGTACCTGCACCATAATATAGATTTACGTTATTCAATCCTTTAAAAATTGGCAGATTCATTTCTAATTCAGGAATAGCAATTCCACCAATAACTGGTAATTTTTGAGTATCCCATTGAGAAGCTAAAACAGCTTCAGAAGAAATTGCTTTGACCGAATCAAAATCAAAATTTCCTTCGGTTTCTTGATTTTCTTCTAATTTCTCTTTTGAGACCTGACTAACTTGATACTTATTAGTATTCCAAACCATAACCATATCACGCAGTTTAGCATTAAAAATCAAAGCAATTGATAATAGAATCAAAAATCCTGCTAAAATATTGATTAGTAAATTTTTACGATTTGTTTTCTTTTTATTCTTTTTATGAGACATTATGCTTCACCTTCTGTTTCGTTTTCTGTCCCAACTTCTTCTTTTTCTGCTGCTGCAACCGTAGTAAAGGTTACAATTTTAGCATCTTGATCCAGGCGCATCACTTTAACTCCCATAGTTGAGCGACCTGTTTGTGAAATATTGGCAACATTGGTTCGAATCATGACACCCGTATCAGTGATAATCATCAAGTCTTCATCGCCTTTAACTGTTAAAAGACCTGATAGAGGACCATTTTTTTCAGCTACATTAGCCGTCTTCATCCCTTTACCACCACGACCTTTTGTTGGATATTCAGTCGCAACTGTACGCTTCCCATATCCTTTTTCAGTAATAATAAGAACTTCATCTTGATCAGTAATTACGCTCGCTCCGACTACTGTATCTCCATCACGGAGGTTAACACCTTTCACACCAGTGGCGATACGACTCATGCCACGAACAGCTGATTGATTAAAGCGAACTGCATAACCAAACTTGGTCCCAATGATAATATCCGTATCTTCTTCTGTCAACAAGACATTAATCAACTCATCTTCGTCCTTGAGATTCAAAGCCTTGAGACCATTCTGACGAATGTTAGCAAATTCCTTGACGCTGGTTCTCTTCACGATACCATGACGGGTTGTGAAGAAGAGATAGGCTTCATCACTGCGTTCAGATTCAACATTGATGATAGTCTGGATACTTTCGCCTTCATCCAATTTCAAAAGATTGACAATCGGCAATCCCTTGGCAGTACGGCCATATTCAGGAATTTCATATCCTTTAAGGCGATAGACTCGACCTTTATTTGTGAAGAAGAGTAGATGATCATGAGTGCTAGTTGACACTAACTCTCGGACAAAATCATCATCCTTAACCCCGGTTCCTTGAACACCACGACCCCCACGTTTTTGAGCAGTAAACTCGGCTTGATCCAGACGTTTGATGTAGCCCTTATTAGAAAGCGTAATCAAGACATCCGATTCTTCAATCAGATCCTCATCTTCGAGGCTTAAGACTTCACCGACCATCAACTCTGTACGACGTTGGTCGCCAAACTTACGCTTAACTTCGTCCAATTCATCTTTGATGATTTGAGAAACACGCTCTGGCTTAGCAAGAATATCGGCTAAATCCGCAATCAGAGCTAAGAGGTCATCATACTCAGACTGAATCTTGTCACGTTCCAAACCTGTCAAACGACGAAGACGCATATCAAGGATGGCCTGACTTTGACGTTCAGAAAGCTTAAACTTGCTCATCAACTCAGCTTGTGCTTCCGCATCTGTTTCACTAGCACGGATGATACGAATCACTTCGTCGATGTGGTCTAGTGCGATTAAGAGACCTTCTAAAATATGAGCACGCGCTTCTGCTTTTTCCTTATCAAAACGTGTACGACGAACAACCACTTCTTTTTGGTGCTCAATATATGCATCCAAAATCTGACGAAGAGATAAAATCTTCGGTACCCCATTTTGGATTGCAAGCATATTAAAACCAAAGTTGGTTTGCATCTGGGTCATCTTGAAGAGGTTGTTGAGGATAACATTGGCTGAGGCATCACGCTTGACTTCAATAACAAATCGAACCCCTTCACGGTTTGACTCATCACGTACTGCTGTAATCCCCTCAATACGTTTTTCCTGAACCAAGCGAACAATATGCTCATGCACCTTGGTTTTATTAACCATGTAAGGAAATTCTGTTACAACGATGCGCTCACGGCCAGTCTTAGTTTCTTCGATTTCAGTACGAGAACGAAGAACAATCGAACCTTTACCTGTTTCGTAAGCTTTATGGATACCTGATTTCCCCATAACAAGGGCACCAGTTGGAAAATCTGGCCCAGGCAAGACTTCCATCAAATCCTTAGTGGTCACTTCAGGATTATCCATGACCAACTTCACTGCATCAATGGTTTCACCCAAATTGTGAGGTGGAATATTGGTAGCCATCCCAACAGCAATACCAGTTGCTCCATTAACCAAAAGGTTTGGAAAACGAGCTGGCAAGACCAAGGGTTCACGTTCATTGGCATCATAGTTATCAACGAAATCAACCGTATTCTTATTGATATCACGAAGCATCTCTAGAGCAATCTTGCTCATACGTGCCTCTGTATAACGTTGGGCGGCAGCACCATCCCCATCCATGGAACCAAAGTTTCCATGCCCATCTACAAGCATATAACGGTAGCTCCACCATTGAGCCATACGAACCATAGCTTCATAGATAGAGGAGTCCCCGTGTGGGTGATATTTACCCATGACATCCCCTGTAATACGAGCAGATTTTTTATGAGGTTTGTCTGGGGTAACACCTAATTCATTCATTCCATAGAGAATCCGACGGTGAACAGGTTTCAAGCCATCTCGAACATCAGGAAGAGCCCGCGCTACGATAACACTCATGGCGTAATCGATAAAGCTTGTTTTCATCTCCTTTGTCAGATTGACATTCACTAAATTTTTATCCTGCATTAATAAATGCCTCATTTCACAATTAGTAATCAGTTATATTATACCATATTGTATCCTATATTTCAGCCATCTACCCTGCTAAAACGTTTACATCAAGAACTGCAAGGCATATTCGTGACAAAGTTTTTTAAAAGTGATAGAATGAATCTATCTGGGAAAATCCCTAAATAAAATTAAGGAGATGTTTAGACAAATGACACTAACTAAACAACACAAAAAAGTTATCCTTGTTGGTGATGGTGCCGTAGGTTCATCTTACGCTTTCGCTCTTGTTACTCAAGGAATCGCACAAGAACTTGGTATTATTGAAATTCCTCAATTGTTTGAAAAAGCTGTTGGTGATGCTGAAGACCTTAGCCATGCGCTTGCATTTACTTCACCAAAGAAAATCTACGCTGCTAAGTACGAAGACTGTGCGGACGCTGATCTTGTTGTTATCACAGCCGGTGCTCCTCAAAAACCAGGTGAAACTCGTCTTGACCTTGTAGGTAAAAACCTTGCAATTAACAAATCTATCGTTGAGCAAGTTGTTGCTTCAGGTTTTGATGGTATCTTCCTTGTTGCAGCTAACCCAGTAGATGTCTTGACTTATTCAACTTGGAAATTCTCTGGATTCCCTAAAGAACGCGTTATCGGTTCAGGTACTTCACTTGACTCAGCACGTTTCCGTCAAGCACTTGCTGAAAAAATTGGTGTAGATGCACGTTCAGTTCACGCCTACATCATGGGTGAGCACGGTGACTCTGAGTTTGCCGTTTGGTCACACGCTAACGTTGCCGGTGTAAAATTGGAACAATGGTTGCAAGCTAACCGTGACTTGGATGAAGCTGACCTAGTAGAACTTTTCATCTCAGTTCGCGACGCTGCTTACTCAATCATCAACAAGAAAGGTGCTACATACTACGGTATCGCAGTAGCTCTTGCTCGTATAACAAAAGCTATCCTTGATGATGAAAATGCAGTTCTTCCACTTTCTGTATTCCAAGAAGGTCAATATGGTGTTGAGAACGTCTTTATCGGTCAACCAGCTATCGTTGGAGCACACGGTATCGTTCGTCCAGTAAACATTCCATTGAACGACGCAGAAACTCAAAAAATGCAAGCATCTGCAAAAGAATTGCAAGCTATCATTGATGAAGCATGGAAAAATCCTGAATTCCAAGCTGCTTCAAAAAACTAATCTAGCTATAGACAACTCCTTGAATTATCAGGGGGTTGTTTTTTTGTATTTAGAAATAGAATCTGAACAAATTGCTTAAGGGATTTAAAGAAATTTCTATAAATATTTTAGAAGCGATATTGTGCGATTCTAGATTCAATCTACTATAATATCTGTTTTACGTTCGTTTCTACAAGGCAGCAGCACTTGTGTAAGCCATAGAAACGTTAAAACAACAACTGTAATCTACACTCATATTACAAATATCAGTGATTGATTCACTTGATACTGTCTCATTAAATAGCAAGTAAAAAGTTTTGCCCATAGACAAAAAAATAGCCCATCATACAGGCTAGAAGCTTGATATGATAGACTATTTATCTTTTAATTAACGGACTGTACGGATACGCATTGTGTTTGTACGAACAGCTTCTCCAACTGGTACACCAGCAACGATAACGATATCATCACCAGATTCTACAAGACCTGCTTCAACTGCTTTACGTTCAGCAATTTCGAACATATCATCAGTTGATGATGGAGCATCTGTCAACATTGGGATAACACCCCAGTTCAACATCAAGCCACGTTCTGTCAATTCGTCAAATGTCAATGCCAAGATATCAGCATTTGGACGGTATTTAGAGATCAAACGTGCAGTGTGTCCAGTTTTAGTAAGTGTTACAACCAATTTAATGTCCATTGAGTTAGTAGCATCTTTAACAGCTGAAGCCATTACTTCTGTCTTAGAGTTACGTTCAAATGAATCTGAGTTCAGACGTCCGTATTCGTTAAGAAGAGTTTGAGCATTCTTGTCGATTGTAGCCATTGTAGCTACTGACTCAAGAGGGTATTTACCATTTGCAGACTCACCTGAAAGCATTGTAGCGTCAGTACCGTCGATAACAGCGTTAAATACGTCTGATACTTCTGAACGAGTTGCACGTGGTTTTTCAGTCATTGTTTCAAGCATGTTTGTTGCAGTGATAACAACCTTACCTGCAGCATTAACTTTCTTGATAATCATTTTTTGGTAAACTGGAACCATTTCGAACGGTACTTCGATACCCATGTCACCACGAGCAATCATGATACCATCAGCAGCTTCGATGATTTCATCCAAGTTGTCGATACCTTGTTGGTTTTCGATTTTAGCGAACAATTGAACGTGTCCGTTTCCAGTTTCTTTACAGATTGCACGAACTTCGTTGACGTCTTTTGCAGTACGTACGAATGAAATCGCGATGAAGTTAATTCCTTGTTCAAGACCAAAACGGATATCATCGTTATCACGTTCAGCAAGTGCTGGGAATGGAATTTTAGTGTTAGGGATGTTCACACCTTTTTGTTTAGCGATGACACCATCGTTTTCAACTTCTACGATAAATTCGCGAGCCGCATCGTCTTTTTCGATAACACGAAGACCAAGTTTACCATCGTCAACCAATACTTGGCGTCCAACTTCAACATCATCGTAAATATCAAGGGCACCAGCAACGTTCAAAGCAATCACTTCACGAGTTGATTGGATACCTTGTTTAGTAGCAACACGGATTTTTTCACCAGTTACGTAAGAGTATTCTTTAGCATCGCCTTCGAATAATTCTGTACGGATTTCTGGTCCTTTAGTATCAAGAAGGAAACCAACTTTTTTACCTGCAAGTTTTTCAGCAAGTTTAACAGTTGCCATACGGTCACCTTGTTCTTGGTGGTCACCGTGTGAGAAGTTGAAACGGAATGTATTAGCACCAGCTTCAATCAATTTAGCAATGTTTTTAGCAGAAGCTTCAACATCAAGTTTTCCACTCCAGTATCCGTCATCACCGAATTTTTTACCACCACGGATTTCTACCGCAGGTCCTAAAGTTGCAACGATTTTTACACGTTTGTTCATGATTTTTGTGACTCCTTTATATATATGACCTCTTTGGCCTTATTGACTAATTTTTTAATTATGACAAGCTCTTATTCAAGCTAGATAGCTCAATATCTGCTTTGTGTGGATTGTTAACCACAATCTTACCATCTTCAGTAAGACTAAACAATGCACCTTCTTCTGCAGTTCCAAGAATTGGGTTTTCAACCATTTTTTCGTTACGAATACCAACCGCAACACCACCGATACCTTTTTTAAGAAGTTTAACGGCATGAGCACCCATACGTGATGCTAAAACACGGTCACGCGCAGTTGGAGAACCACCACGTTGAATATGTCCAAGTTCTGTCACACGAAGGTCGCTTGTATCTCCAGCTTCTTTCAGTTTTTGACCAAATTCAGCCGCTGACATCACACCTTCAGCCAAGACGATGATATTGTGTTTTTTACCACACTCATAACCAGCTTTGATACTTGCTACGATATCTTCCATCTTGAAGCCTTCTTCAGGGATGATAATTTCGTCAGCACCAGTTGCGATACCTGCCCAAAGAGCGATATCACCTGCGTTACGTCCCATAACTTCGATAACAAAAGTACGACGGTGACTTGATGATGTATCACGAATCTTATCGATAGCGTCCATAGCAGTAGTAACCGCAGTATCAAAACCGATTGTGAAGTCAGTACCAACGATATCGTTATCGATTGTACCTGGAAGACCGATAGCTGGGAAGCCATGTTCAGTCAAACGCATAGCACCGTGGTAAGATCCGTCACCACCGATAACCACTACGCCTTCAATCCCGTGTTTTTTCAATTGCTCAATCCCTTTAAGTTGCCCTTCAAGTTGAGCAAACTCTGGGTAACGAGCTGAGTGAAGGAAAGTACCACCACGAGAAATGATGTCTCCTACTGAAGCAGCATCTAGGGGATGAATTTCACCAGCAACCATTCCAGCATATCCATCATAGATACCAAAAACTTCCATTCCTTCTGAAATTGCTTGACGAACAACTGCGCGGATGGCAGCGTTCATACCAGGGGCGTCTCCACCACTAGTCAAAACAGCAATACGTTTCATTTAGTTTATGCTCCTTTTTCTTTTAACATTCCTACTGATTATATCACATTTAAATGGAAAATTCTTCTATTTTCCGTAATTTTAGCGATAAATCGTTTTCATAACGATTCCACCTAATTTCGCCTCTAATTCATCAGATTTAGCCACAAAATGCTGAGGAGATATAATGGTTTTCCGTTCCTCTTCATACCTGATGATGACTGGAATTGGGCCTTTATATTGCTCTAAAATACGTGAAATTTCTTGATCCGATTCATGATTTTTCACCTGAATCCAAAAGCGCTCAGCCACTGCTTCTCTTATTTCTTGTGCAATCATTTGCAGACGGCCATCACGTGACTGGATTTTCCCTTTGATATAGTAGAATGCTCCCTCTCTTACTTCCTGACCAACCTGTCGATATAAGTCTGAAAAGAGAGTGACATCCAATTTTTTCTTACTGTCATCCACCTGTAAGAAAGCCATATTTTCACCCTTTTTGGTGCGAATTACTTTTATCTTCTGAACTTCAACCAATATAATAGCATAGCTATTTTCTGACAAATTACTAATAGGAGTAATCGGATAAATAGACTTGCTTAAAATAGCTTGTAGGGGATGTTTGCTGACACCTATCCCTAAAAGCTCTTGTTCCATATAGAATTTTTCTTGTTCCGTCCAATCTTCCGATTCTTGCCAGCTATAAATTGTATCACCGAACAAGCTACCTAACTCTTTTACAAATTCAAATAGATTAGCTAAATTATTGAATACTTTTTGACGATTTTTTTCAAATGAATCGAAAAGGCCAACTTTTACCAAAGATTCTAGCAGAGGAAGTTTCAGATAATTCTCAGGTAATTTAGCTACAAAATCTTCAATGTTAGAATAGGGTCTATTTTCAATAATCCAAAGCGCCAAATCTTTGCTGACTCCCTTAATCGATTTCAGACCTAGATAAATGGACTTATTCGCAATTTTATCGTGATAGGGAATAGTGTTGATGGACAGAGGAGCTACTTCAAAACCTGCTTCTAATGCATCTGTTAGGTAATCACTATTGGCAGAATTCAACATGATCTGATAAAAGATAGCTGGATAATGCGTTTTGAAATAGGCCAACTGGAAGGCCAAGGCTGAGTAAGCATAGGCGTGTGACCTGTTAAAACCATAACCAGCAAACTTCTCCATAACATCAAAGACCTGCTCTGCTTTTTCCACAGTATGACCAGCTTCTAATGCCCCTTGAATAAAGGATTCCCTCATCTCATGCATGGCAGAGGCATCCTTTTTCCCCATAGCACGACGCAAAATATCGGCTTTCCCAAGACTAAATCCAGCAAAACGCTGGGCAACCTGCATAACCTGCTCCTGATAGAGCATAATGCCGTAGGTTGGAGCCAAAATATCCTCCAGTACTTGATCCAGAACAGTCACTTCTTCCTGACCATGCTTTCTTGCCACAAAATTATTGATATAGTCACTTGCACCTGGTCGATTTAGGGAAGTAGTCGCTACGACATCTTCAAAACAGACTGGCTGCACACGCTTAAGCAGGCGAATAGCGCCAGGTTGTTCAAATTGAAAGATACCTTTTGTATTACCAGATGCAAATAAAGCCAGCGTTTCTTTGTCTTCCAAATCGATTTCTTCTATTTTCAGATGAATCCCTTCTGTTTCAGCAAGTAACTCTTGCATTTTTTGGACAAAGGTCAAATTTCGTAGTCCCAGAAAGTCCATTTTCAAAAGTCCACTAGCTTCAACTCCATGGGCATCATACTGAGTCAGTGGAATTTCATCACCATGCTTTAGAGGAATGTAGTCGGTCAAATCTTGGTCACTGATCACAACACCAGCCGCATGGACAGATGTTTGTCTTGGATATCCCTCTATCTTGCAAGCAATTTCAAAGGCTTTTTGGTATTCCAACTTACTATTGATTTGCTGACGAAACTGGAGGTTACCCTCATAGGCTGACTTGAGATTGTCCCGAAAACTGATTTTCTTAGTAATTGCGGATAATTCATACTCGGGCACACCAAAGCGTTTCAAAACATCACGCAGAGCCTGCTTGGCTCCAAAGGTTGAAAAAGTAACGATTTGAGCCGCATGTTTACTACCATATTTATTGCCAACATACCTGATAAAATCTGGACGATAAATATCAGGAATATCGATATCAATATCAGGCATGGTATAGCGTTCACGATTGAGGAAGCGTTCAAAAATCAGATTTTTCTCTACCGGGTCAATCCCTGTAATGTCTAAAGCATAGGAAACCAAGCTACCAACCGCGGAACCCCGTCCCATTCCCATATAGTAGCCATTCGAACGTCCGAAACGCAGCAAATCCCAGACAACCAAGAAATAATCATCAAAGCCCATATCATGAATAACAGCCAATTCTTGGTCTAGACGATCTTGATATTCTTTACTAGTCAACCCCTTCTGAGCAAGTCCCAGCTCAGCACGTTCTCTCAACTCTTCTACTGCTGGTCTCGCTGGATTAAAGCGAGGCAGTTTCAAACTAGTATCCAAATCATAATAAATACCTGAAATAAGTTTTTCTAAATTGTCCAAGGCTTGCGGAAAACGTTCTTGGAATAGTTTCTCTAAAGAACTTGCTGATATAAGGACATCTTGTCGTGAGCGTAAGGGAACTTCTCTGAGTGGTAGATTTTCTTTAATCGCTGTTAACACTTGTAGAACTTCTCTATCCCTGCTTTCAAAAGCATTGACCCGATAAAGGGGCAAGATTGGATGATGAAATTCACTTGCTACTGTTTCTGGATAAACCCCAATATAGTAATCACAGCCTAGTTCCAACGACTCAAATCCATCGAAATAAGGTACAATAACCGCGATATCCTCTAGGTATTGGGACAGGACAGACCAAGTTTTCTCACCCTGCATCTTGGCTGTTGAAAGTTTCATCAACTGCTGATAGCCCACACTAGATAGAGCTAAAAAGCGCAAATTCACTTCCTGCTCATCCACTAAAAGAGTCATTTCAAGCCCTAATAAAGGATGAATGCCGTATTTTTTTGTAACCTCTAGAAAGTCGAAAGCCCCATAAAGATTGTCAATATCCATCATAGCCAAATGAGTGTAGCCATATTCTTTAGCTGCTCTCACATACTTGTCTATTGAAATAACACTCTCCATAAAACTATAGACTGTTTTTGTATCTAGTTGTGCGATCAATTTACACTTCTCCTCTATCCTTCTCACTATATTATACCATTTTTCAAAAAGAGAAAGACAAAAGCATTGAATCCTGTCTATATTTTATCCTTAAAGTAAAATTTTTTGAACGAAAAAAGTAAAAATACATTTAAAGAATCAAATGCTCCGGTAATTTTTTTACTTTTTTATCCCAAGAAATGAATATATCTTTTAAAATAGAAATACATATCCAGTTAATCTATTCATTATGATAACTTGTTTTAGGCTATAGAGTTGTACCTATTTTTCATATAAATCATATTCATTATTATTGAATTAATTTCTTTCTCATTTAACGATTCCCTTTATCCTATTTTTTTGATATAATAACCTTAATTATTGTTTTATAAGGAGGTTATATGCGCTTTAATCAATTCAGCTATTTAGCACTTCCAAGAAATACTATTTTATATGAATTAAAAAAGTATGGATTTGATTTTCCATCTGATATGGCAGATAAAAAGATGTTAGAGGCTTTTTTAAGTCGTTTCTTTTTTACTTATAAAGATAGTACCTATCCTCTATCCAGTTTGGCAGTTGATAAAGAAACTGACTTGCTGACATTTTTTCAATCAGAAGATGAATTGACAGCAGATATTTTTTATACTGTTGCTTTTCAACTTTTAGGCTTTTCTTATTTGGTTGACTTCGAAGACAGTGACGTTTTCCGTAAAGAAACTGGTTTTCCCATCGTATACGGTGACTTGATTGAAAATCTCTATCAGTTACTCAATACTCGGACCAAAAAAGGAAATCTCCTGATTGATCAACTGGTAAGTGACGGTCTTATCCCTGAAGATAATACCTATCATTACTTTAACGGTAAGAGTTTGGCTACTTTTTCTAGCCACGATGTCATTCGAGAAGTGGTCTACGTTGAGTCTCGTGTCGATACTGACCAAAAGGGTTTACCTGACTTAGTCAAGGTCAGCATCATTCGACCTCGTTTTGATGGACAGATCCCTGCTATCATGACAGCTAGTCCCTACCATCAGGGAACAAATGACAAGGCGAGCGACAAGGCTCTCTACAAGATGGAGGGCCAGCTTGAGGTCAAACCTGCTCACAAGATTGAGCTAGAAGAACCTCAACTAAATCTCGTCCAACCTCAAGGCCAAGCTGAGCTTGTGTCAGAAGCTGAGGAAAAGCTAACGCACATCAACGCTAGTTATACACTCAACGACTACTTCCTCCCACGAGGTTTTGCTAATCTCTATGTTTCAGGTGTTGGTACCAAAGACTCTACTGGTTTCATGACTAATGGAGACTACCAACAAATTGAGGCTTATAAAAATGTCATCGATTGGCTTAATGGCCGTTGCCGTGCCTTTACTGACCACACGCGCCAGCGTCAAGTAAAGGCTGACTGGTCAAACGGAAAAGTAGCCACAACTGGACTTTCCTATCTAGGTACCATGTCAAATGGTCTTGCTACTACAGGTATCGATGGCTTAGAGGTTATCATCGCCGAAGCTGGTATCTCCTCATGGTACAACTACTATCGTGAAAACGGTCTGGTGACCAGTCCAGGTGGCTATCCAGGTGAGGACTTTGACTCCCTTGCTGAACTAACCTACTCACGAAATCTCTTGGCTGGCGACTATATCCGAGGTAATGAAGCTCACCAAGCTGACTTAGAAAAAGTAAAGGAACAACTGGATCGCAAGACCGGCGACTATAACCAGTTTTGGCATGACCGCAACTATCTGCTCAATGCCCATAAAGTAAAGGCAGAGGTTGTCTTTACCCACGGTTCTCAGGATTGGAATGTCAAACCACTTCATGTTTACCAGATGTTCCATGCTCTTCCTGCTCATATCAACAAGCACCTCTTTTTCCATAATGGTGCCCATGTTTATATGAACAACTGGCAGTCCATTGACTTCCGTGAGTCCATGAATGCCTTATTGACTAAGAAATTACTGGGACAGGAAACAGATTTCCAACTTCCTACTGTCATTTGGCAGGACAATACAACCCCTCAGACTTGGTTATCACTTGATAACTTAGGTGGGCAAGAAAACTTTGAAACCTTCTCACTTGGTCAAGAAGAGCAAGTAATTCAAAACCAGTACTCAGATAAGGATTTTGAGCGTTATGGCAAGACCTACCAGACCTTCAATACGGAACTTTATCAAGGAAAAGTCAATCAGATTACCATTGACCTTCCTGTAACCAAAAATCTCCACCTGAACGGTCGCGCTCAGCTCAATCTTCGTATCAAATCCAGTACAAACAAGGGGCTCTTATCTGCTCAACTACTGGAACTTGGTCAAAAGAAATACCTACAACCTTATCCAGCTGTTTTAAGTGCTAGAACCATTGACAACGGCCGCTATCATATGCTGGAAAATCTCTGTGAATTACAATTTAGACCAGATGCACAACGAGTCGTGACAAAAGGTTACCTCAATTTACAGAATAGAAATGATTTACTGTTAGTAGAGGATATTAATGCAGATGAATGGATGGAGGTGCAATTTGAACTGCAACCAACTATTTACAAGTTAAAAGAAGGAGACACTCTCCGTTTAGTTCTCTATACTACTGACTTTGAAATCACGATCCGTGACAATACCGCTTACCACCTGACTGTCGATCTTGAACAGTCTACTCTTATCCTACCTTGTCAAAATGTATAAGGTACCTGACTTTCAATATGGAAGGTTTCTAAGGACAAGTCAATCCAAGACCCACTGACCTTCCTAGCATTAGAGACACCCACTTGAACAGTCGAAAAAAACTACAACTTGGTATCAAATCCAGTTCAAATTAAGGCTATTAGATGTCCTACTACTGGATCTTGAACAAAAGATACCGCCCCATAACCAACATGTGTGACCCTCTATCATACACGCTACCACACCACATGTTGGACAAACTCTGTGAATTGCCATTTGGCGTAAATTCACAACAAGTCGTGACAAAAAGCTACCCTAATTTAATGATTTACTGTTAGTAGAGAACAGCAATGTAGATGAACGAATAAATTTCTCATTTATCTGCACCCAACTAGTGACAAGTTAAAAGAAGGAGATTCTCTCCGTATCGTTCTAAATTACTACTGACTTTGAAATCATCATACGTGACAATACCGCTTACCACCCGACTGACGATCTCGTTCAGTCCACGCTTTCTGTACCTAGTACAAGGAGTAACATTATATGAATAAATCTGAACACCGACACCAACTCATACGAGCTCTTGTAACGAAAAATAAGATTCACACACAAGCTGAGTTACAAGCTCTTCTTGCTGATAATGACATTCAAGTTACACAAGCTACACTTTCGAGAGATATTAAAAGTATGAATCTCTCAAAGGTACGTGAGGAAGATAATTCCTACTACGTTCTCAATACTGGTTCCATCTCAAAATGGGAAAAACGTCTTGAAATCTACATGGAAGATGCTCTCGTCTTGATGCGCCCAGTTCAGAACCAAGTCCTGTTGAAAACCCTTCCTGGACTTGCTCAATCCTTTGGTTCTATCATTGATGCTTTGAACTTCCCTGACGCTATCGCTACCCTCTCTGGTGACGATGTCTGTCTGGTCATCTGTGAAGATGCAGAGGCTGCTCAAAAATGCTTTGAAGAACTGAAAAAATTCACCCCACCATTTTTCTTTGGTGAGTAAACAGAAACTAAACTCAAAATCTACAAAACTCTCAAAATTTTAAGCAGCAGTATATTGATGTCAGCTAACATCTGGAGAATACAATAGCTGATGCCCACTAAAAAGTAAGCTATGCATTTTAATAAAACAAAAGAGAGAAATCAATCTCATACTTAAGTACAAAAGCTCCCCTTATAGTTTCTAGTGAAAAATCAACCTTCACTAGAAACTATAGGGGGAGTCTTCATATATCTAAAAGAAATTCTAAATCCGTTTCATCTTGATATATAGTATAGTAGATTGAAATAAGATGTGAACAAGTTTATTGAGAAATTCAAATCAATTTTATGTTTTAGAAGTGGCATTGTACTATTCTAGATTAGATATACTATAATATAGAAAAAAGCCATCAAATGATGACTTTGTCAATGAATTCTCACGATTATCCTATCCAATTTTATCCTTTGTTTAACTCACTATAAGTGACATAGAGAAATTTATTGCTGCAATACTTTTCTTGGTTTGGTACCTTCAGCTGGACCGATGACACCTGCCATCTCCAGTTCTTCCATAAGACGAGTCGCACGGTTAAATCCAACTGACAAACGACGCTGAATCATGGATGCGCTGGCTTTCTGAGTCTCAATGACTAGAGCCTTGGCTTCTTCAAAAAGCGGATCTCCACCAGCTTCACCATCTGAAAATTCTCCTTCATTTTCAGAAACCTCACCTGGATCAAAACTCTCATCGTAGTCCGCATCTGCCTGAGCCTTGATGAAGTTTACGATGCGTTCAACATCATCATCCGAGATAAAGGAGCCTTGGAGACGAACTGGATGATTTTCATCAATCGGTTTAAAGAGCATGTCCCCTCGGCCAAGCAGTTTTTCTGCTCCATTTTCATCCAAGATAGTGCGGGAATCTGTACCTGATGATACCGCAAAAGCCACTCGAGATGGGACATTGGCCTTGATCAGACCAGAAATGACGTCAACGGATGGACGCTGGGTTGCAAGAATCATGTGGATACCTGCAGCACGCGCCTTCTGTCCTAAACGGATGATAGCATCTTCCACTTCCTTGCTTGCCACCATCATGAGGTCAGCCAACTCATCCACAATCACGACAATGAGAGGTAGCGGAATCTGCTTGTATTCAGACTGGGCATTAAACTCTTCTACCTTGGCATTAAAGCCTGCAATATTACGGACTCCTACCTTGGCAAAAAGTTCATAACGATTTTCCATTTCATCCACGACCTTTTGCAGAGCCTTGCTGGCCTTACGCGGATTGGTTACAACTGGAATCAAGAGGTGGGGAATATCATTGTAAACGGACAACTCAACCATCTTGGGGTCGACCATCATAAATTTGACTTGGTCAGGTCTGGCCTTCATGAGAATGCTAGCGATAATGCCGTTAACTGCTACTGACTTCCCTGAACCCGTTGAACCTGCAACGAGCAAGTGGGGCATTTTAGAAAGGTCAAAAGCTCTTGCGATGCCATTAACTGCCTTCCCTAGAGGAATTTCCAAAAGATTTTCTGCTTTCGTTTGAGATTGTTCCCATAGTTCGCGGAAAGAAACGGTTGCAATTTCAGAGTTAGGTACTTCTATTCCGACAAGAGATTTTCCTGGGATCGGTGCCTCGATTCGGACATCCTTGGCCGCCAAGGCTAGAGCGAGGTCGTCTGCCAGATTGGAAATGCGGTTGACCCGTACACCGACTGCTGGTTTGACTTCATACTTGGTCACCGATGGCCCAATTTCAGCCCGTTCAACTGTTACCTTGATACCAAAGCTAGCAAAGGTTTCTTCTAGAATTTTGATATTTTCTCGGACAATTTTCTTCTCTTTAGACTGATCCTTTGGTTTATCTGGAGCAAAGAGTTGCAAGCTTGGAAGTTTGTATTCAAGGGCTTCCTTAGCTGAAAAATCGACCTGAACATCTTCATCATCAGAACCGTCTTCCTGTTCAGGGAATTCCAGTTCAGTTTGAGGTAGGATGATTTCTGGTTCCACACACTCTTCTTCTGGAATAGGTGGAACGTCAATCACAACATCATCAGTCAGAATTTCACCCGTTTCCATATCAACAGGAGGCAAATCGAGTAAGGCTTTTTCAGTCTTTTCTTGTTCTAATCTAGCCTCTTCCTCAGCCTTTTGGCGAGCTTTTTCTTCTTGTTTGACAAAGCGTTCCTCTTTTCGATGCTCATGCCCTTCTCTCCATTTGGCAAATCCTCTACTGAAGAATTCAGCAATATCATAAACAGACCAAGGACTGATTAGGAGAGCGCCTGCTAAAATCAAGATAGAACCAATAAAGTAAGTACCGATATTTGAAAAAAGAAAGGCGGTTGGCATATAAAGAGCGACCCCAATCAAGCCCCCTCCAGCAAAACTGGTCGTTCGAAAACCAGTCAAATCCGTCACAACCTGAGCCATGGTTCCCTTTAGAACAGACTTGTCCAAGCCATATTTCCAAACTAAGTAGGCCTCAAAAATCAAGAGCAAACCTGTAAATATGGTGAAAAATCCAGATAGGAGTCCTTCCTGTTTTCGTATCCACTTGAAAAAGAAGAGATAGAGCAGGATGCCAAATATTGCCAGATAGGCTAGGCTACCCACCAGCAAGCGGATTAAATTGTAAAGGGTGATACCTGCAGCCCCTAATTTGAAGGCTGCGAAAATCAATAAAAACGCGATTCCCAACGAAATCAACATCCGTTGAATCGCTTCTTTTCTTTCGAGTTCTGCTTTTGACGGTCTCCGTCTTGTTTTACTTGTATTCTTGTTTGCCATTCTTCTATTATACCATATTTCACAGGCATTTCGGAAAGAGAAAAAGACTGCACCAAACGGTCCAATCTTTTCATTTTCTATCTAATTTTTATGCTTGTGGTTTGCGTAGGTAACCATAGACCACACCACTCACGATTGCTCCTACCAAGACAGAAACGAGGTAAAGGAGGGCATTTGAAGTAAGCGCAATAACGAAGATTCCTCCATGTGGCGCCATGAGTTTGATACCAGTAAGACCAACGAGGCCACCTGCTACTGCTGAACCAAGAATGAAGCTTGGGATAGCACGAGCTGGGTCAGCGGCACCAAATGGAATTGCTCCCTCAGTGATAAATGACAAGCCCATGATGATGTTTGTCAAACCAGAGTTGCGTTCTTCTTTAGTAAATTTATCTTTAAAAAGAAGAGTTGCAACGAAGATTGCAAGTGGTGGCACCATTCCTCCAGCCATAACTGCTGCCATGGCTACAGAACCACCTGAAGAAACAGTCGCTGCAAGCGTACCTGTACCAAAAACATAAGCCGCTTTGTTTACTGGTCCACCCATGTCAACAGCCATCATTCCACCAAGGACGATACCAAGAAGGACTGCTGAACCTCCTCCAAGACCACCTAGGAAGTCATTCATAGCAGTGTTGATTGCTGCCATTGGGATGTTCACAGCTAGCATGACAAATCCAGTCAAGATTGTTCCAAGAAGTGGCAAAAGAAGGATTGATTTTGCACCCTCAAGTGAACGAGGAACTTTAACGTATTTCTTGATAGCAAGAACCAAGGCACCTGCTATAAATCCACCCACAAGGGCACCTAGGAAACCAGATGAGACACCTGCAAGAGTTGAAGTTGCTTCACCACCTGCAGCATAAGGGATTTTACCAAAGGCAAAACCTTCTTTGGCAATGGCACCAGCCACAAAACCTGCTACCAAACCTGGTTTTTCAGCGATAGAGTAGGCAACATAACCCGCAAAGACTGGAAGCATCAAACCAAAGGCAGCGCCACCAATTTTCATGAACATAGAAGCTAGTTCATGGTAGGAACCAAGATTGCCAAGATTTTCATTCGGAACACCCAAAGCACCGTCAATCAAGAAGGCAAGGGCAATCATGATACCACCACCGATAACGAATGGCAACATTTGAGATACACCACTCATCAAGTGTTTGTAGAAGGCACCACCAAGGCTTTGTTTTTCGTTAGAGGCTGTTGTAGCTTTTGCTCCGTTTGCAGCACGATAAACTTCAGCATCTCCTGAAAGAGCCAAGTTTATTAACTCTTCTGTCTTACGGATACCGTCAGCAACTGGACGATTAATCAATGGTTTGCCATCGAAACGATCCATTTCAACCGCCTTGTCTGCAGCGATGATAACAGCTTTAGCCTTGCGGATGTCCTCAGCAGTTAGTTGGTTACCAACACCGCTAGCTCCGTTGGTTTCCACCTTAATTCCAACACCCATTTCAGCAGCCACTTTTTGAAGGGCTTCTTGGGCCATGTAAGTGTGGGCAATACCTGTCGTACAAGCTGTAACAGCTACGATAAAGTCACCAGTTTCATTTGCAGGCGCTTGAACAGGTTCCTCAGTTTTTTCTGAAGCTTGGTCAAAAAGCTCAATGACTTGGTCAGCTGATGTTGCTTGGCGAAGTTTGTCAGCAAAACCGTCTTTCATCAAGTATTGAGACAATTCTGCCAATGCTGCCAAGTGAGTATCATTGGCACCTTCTGGAGCTGCAATCATAAAGAAGAGGTCAGTTGCTTGCCCATCTAAGCTCTCATAGTCAACACCCTTGTTTGACTTAGCAAAGAGAACAGTCGCTTCTTTGACGGCAGCATTTTTACTGTGAGGCATTGCGATTCCGTCACCCAAACCAGTAGAAGTCAAAGCTTCACGCGCTAAAATTCCTTCTTTAAAAGTTTCAAAATCTGTCACATAACCGTGATCTACCAGACTTTTAATCATCTCTTCTATGACAGCAGTTTTTTCAGTTGCTTGCAAATCCAGCAACATGACATCTTTTCTCAATAGATCTTGAATTTTCATCGTTTTTCTACCTCAACTTTTTCATATGTTTCTTTAATAAAGTCCGCTGTTGCCAAGTCATCTGAGAAGGTGGTTGCCGTTCCACAAGCCACTCCCCATTTGAAGGCTTCTACCGCGTCTTTGGATTTGACAAATTCACCTGTGAATCCAGCTACCATAGAATCACCAGCTCCAACTGAATTTTTCACAGTTCCCTTGATTGGTTTAGCAAAGTAAGCTCCCTCAGATGTGACAAGAAGGGCACCGTCGCCAGCCATAGAGATAATGACGTTTTGAGCGCCTTTAGCCAGTAACTCACGAGCGTATTTCTCAATTTCATCTAAACTTTCGAGTTTAACCCCAAAAATCGCTCCAAGTTCATGATTGTTTGGTTTGACCAAAAGTGGCTGATAGTCCAAACTATCAATCAAGGTCTGTCCTTCAAAGTCACAAACAACTTGCGCACCAGTCTTGCGTGTCAAGGCAATCAAATCCTTATAGATGACATTGCCTAGATTTTTAGCACTTGAACCCGCAAAGACAACTGTATCATCTGCAGTTAAACTAGACAAAATAGCTTTCAATTCTTCTAACTGAGCCGGTTCAACAGTTGGACCCGTTCCGTTGATTTCTGTTTCTTGGTCCGCTTTAATCTTAACATTGATACGAGTATCTTCTGCCACTTGAACAAAGCGTGTTTCAATTTGCTCTTCTGCCAGAGTATCTGTGATAAATTTACCAGTAAAGCCACCGATAAATCCCGTCGCTGTATTTGAAATATCCAAACGTTTCAAGACACGACTGACATTGATTCCTTTCCCACCAGCAAACTTATCATCACTGTCCATACGATTGACACTACCGACTTGAACTTGGTCCAAACGAACAATATAGTCAATGGATGGATTGAGTGTGACTGTATAAATCATACTTCTATTACCTCCGTTTTCTCCTTAATAGCCTGCAAGAGATCATGCCCTTGGCTTGTGATAACAATAGCTCGCTTGAGTGGTGCTACCTTGGCAAAGCAAGTTTGTCCAATTTTAGACGAATCCACCAAGACATAGGTCTGTTTGGCATTCTCTAAAATAGCACGCTTCACAGCCCCCTCCTCCATATCAGGAGTCGTATAATAGCCATCGTCCACACCATTCATCCCGATAAAGGCACGGTCAAAGTGCAATTGGTTAATCTGGTTAAGAGCAACTCCCCCGATGCTCGCATCTGTCGCCATCTTGACACTTCCTCCAACCATGACAGTTGGAATCTGTTTTTCAACCAACTGAGCGGCATGGTGAATGGAGTTGGTCACGACTGTAACATTCTTATTAACCAATTCATGAATCAAAAAGGCAGTTGTTGTTCCAGCATCGATAAAGATGACATCTTGTTCCTTGATGAGAGAGGCTGCTTTCTGAGCTAGCAACTTCTTTTCTTGAAGGTTTTTGATAGATTTTTCTTGAATGGTTTCTTCTTCCTGCAAGGAGTGGGGTAATTCTGCTCCACCATGTACACGACGAAGCTTGTTTTCCGCTTCCAACTCATCCAAGTCTCTTCGAACCGTTGATTCTGATGTTTCTAGCAAACTAACTAATTTTTCTAGAGAAACTACATGATGTTGATGTAACTCCTCTAAAATCAGCTGTTTACGCTCTGTTTTTAACACTGAATCACCTCCTGTTATCGTTTACACTATTCATTCTATCACACTTTCTTTCAAAGTCAAGCATTTTTTACCATTTTCTTTCAAATTCTATCATTTTTCTTATTTCCAGAATTTTTATTGCAAGATAAGGTCCTTTATGGTAGACTATTTGAGTAGGTATTGGAAGATTACTCAAGAGGCTTAAGAGGCCGTGTTGGAAACGCGGTAGGCGTGTAACAGCGTGCGTGGGTTCGAATCCCATGTCTTCCGTTTATTTTAAAAAAGATACCCAAGAAATCGAGTCCACTGAAAAAATAGGTCTCTTACTTTTAATGAAATGAAAACCGGGGAATCTCTCGTTAATTTGAGCGAGTTCCTCGGTTATTTTGTATTTATTAAGGTCATAATTCGTTTCATATTGACCACGAAGATGGTTGTGGCTGCCTGTAACTCCATGCTGAAAAGACCCGATGCTCTCGCGACATCAAAGCCATGTCTCTGTTTTAGTTCGGCATTCTTTGCTTCGATTTTATAGCGATGTCTGGCCATTTCTTTAAAATAAGGTGTTTCCTGAAATTTCTTCTGGAAAAGATGGTCGTCACTCTTAATGGCTATTGAATAAGTTTTAGACTTTTCCCCCTCCTTATAACATCCTTCCTTGGAAAGGCAACTCTTGCACTTCTCAATGTCAAAGTAATGAGTGACAACTTGATTCTTATTTTGATATTTTTTCCCTGTCCTTGCTTTGCGAACAGCCATGTGTCCTTCTGGACAGACAAATAGCCCTGCATCTTTATTAAATTCAAACGCATCCTCTTCTTTACGGTAACCTTTTGAAACAGAAGGATTCAGTTTTGAAACCAAATGAATCTTTTCTTTGCGAGCTAGTTGAATGTTGTCCTTTCCTGAATAAGCCGCATCACCAATAATAGTCTCGATGTCCAGACTATTTTCCTTTGTTTTGGCATATAACTCAGGTAAATATTTCCCATCGCTTTGTTCACCAGAAGTGACCACGCAAGCAGTAATAATCCGTTCATCCGTCATAGCGATATGACTTTTATATCCATAGAAAGAGGTGTCGGCTGTCTTATGTCCAAGCCTAGCCTCCTCCTTAACAGAAGCTTCCAAATGTTCTAAGTCGTCCTCGACAGCCTCTTTTAGGTAATTGAACTTTTGAGAAACAGCCGGTAGGGCTAAGAGTTCCTTGTGTTTTTCAACCACAGCCATTAACTCCTCTGTATAGGTCAACTCTGCTTCGAGGTTATCTTCTTGAGGTTTCTTTGGAAATTCTATTTTGATATCTTCTGAATGTTGATAAATTGTTTTACGTAAAGCTTTTGAACGCTCTCTAAGGATTTCTTGGGGTTTCTTATGATTATAATGAGATTTGGTGTGAGTGGCATCCACAATGAGGATTTTACTCTTAATCAAGTTATGTTCGAGTGCAATTTGAACAGACTTCTGAATCAATACATCAAGCAGTTTATCATCTTTAATTCTTAGCTTTCTAAATTTCGTCAGAGAGGATGGCTCGATAACAGAATCTTCAGGAGCTAGACCAAGAAAAAATTTAAAGGCCATATCTGACAAGGAACGTCCTACCACATCTACATCTGATAACTTATAAATATCTTTTAACAAGAGATATTTGAATATCATAATCGGTGAATAAGCTTTACGCCCAAAATCGGGACGATAATTCTTTTCTAGTTCATCATAAATAAAGCTAAAATCACAGAGTTCAGTTAGCTGACGTAAAAAGTGGGTTTTAGGAACCACGATATCATACAAACTAGAATAAGGACTGACATCCATAGTTAACTGATTATCAAGCATCATCTCACCTCATCTCTAGTATAACAAAAAAGCCATCAATTTGATGACTTTTTCAGTAGACTCAAGAAATCTTGGGTATCTTTTTTCTTATATGCTTGTTTTATAACTCGGGTGAATTTCTTAGAAAATATCAAATAACAATTTCACATTGAGAATTGTTAAGATAATGGAAACGATATAGCCAAGGATGGTATTCCATTTGGCATTGGTAAATTCTCCCATCAGTGATTTCTTAGAAGTTAAATAAATCAAAGGGAAGATTGAAAACGGAAGAGCGATTGAAAGAAAGACCTGTGAATAGACCAATAATGAACTGCACCCCAAAAGTTAGACAGAAAAAATCTAACTTTTGGGGTGTTTTTATTATGAAATTAACTTATGATGATAAAGTTCAGATCTATGAACTTAGAAAACAAGGATATAGCTTAGAGAAGCTTTCGAATAAATTTGGTATAAACAATTCTAATATTAGATACATGATTAAATTGATTGATCGTTACGGAATAGAGTTTGTCAAAAAAGGAAAAAATCGTTACTATTCTCCTGATTTAAAACAAGAAATGATTCATAAAGTCTTACATGAAGGCTGGACTAAAGATAGAGTTTCTCTTGAATACGGCCTCCCAAGTCGTACGATACTTCTTAATTGGCTAGCACAATACAGGAAAAACGGGTATACTATTGTTGAGAAAACAAGAGGGAGAGTACCTAAAATGGGACGTAAGCCAAAAAAGAGACCTGAAGAGAGGACAGAATTAGAACGTCTTCAAGCAGAAAATGAGTACCTGAGAGCGGAGAATGCTATCCTAAAAAAGTTAAGAGAACTCCGATTGAAGGAGGAAAAAGAGAAAGAAGAAAGACAGAAATTGTTCAAGAATTAATGACTGAGTTTTCGTTAGATATTCTTCTAAAAGCCATTAAACTAGCTCGTTCGACCTACTACTATCACTTGAAACAGCTAGATAAACCAGATAAGGACCAAGAGCTTAAAGATGAAATTCAATCCATTTTTATCGAACACAAGGGAAATTATGGTTATCGTCGGGTTCATTTAGAACTAAGAAATCGTGGTTATCTGGTAAATCATAAAAGAGTTCAACGCTTGATGGAAGTACTCAATTTACAAGCTAAAATGCGACAGAAACGAAAATATTCTTCTCATAAAGGAGATGTTGGTAAGAAGGCAGAGAATCTCATTCAACGTCAATTTGAAGGCTCTAAAACAATGGAAAAGTGCTACACAGATGTGACAGAATTTGCCATTCCAGCAAGTACTCAAAAGCTTTACTTATCACCAGTTTTAGATGGCTTTAATAGCGAAATTATCGCCTATAATCTTTCAACTTCACCCAACTTAGAACAAGTAAAAACAATGTTGGAACAGGCATTCACAGAGAAGCACTACGAGAATACGATTCTCCATAGTGATCAAGGCTGGCAATATCAACACGATTCTTATCACCAGTTTCTTGAGGGTAAGGGAATTCAAGCATCCATGTCACGTAAGGGTAACAGCCCAGACAATGGTATGATGGAGTCCTTCTTTGGGATTCTGAAATCGGAAATGTTTTACGGTTATGAGAAGTCGTTTCAGTCGCTTAAGCAATTGGAACAAGCTATTGTAGACTATATTGATTACTACAACAATAAACGAATTAAGGTAAAACTAAAAGGACTCAGTCCTGTGCAATACAGAACTAAATCCTTCGGATAAATTGATTGTCTAACTTTTTGGGGTCAGTACACAAAAACCTTGATTCTATGCGTTTTATTGTGGGAAAATTTAATTTATTTTCTCTTGCAGTTGAGTTTTGTCAACCTCTTATATTTTTAGAAAAATCCTTTAATCTTTTCAACGAGACTATCTAGACCTTCTGAACCAGAAATCAATTGCTGAGCTTGGGAGAGGTATTCTCCAAGTTGTTCTTGATTTTCTGCAACAAATGTTTTTGCAGCTTCGAAATCTTTTGTTTCGATTAGTTCTTTTACTTGATTAAATAAATCTAATGGGTTCATCTTATTTCTCCTTTTCTATACTTAACTATTTAAGCATCTTTATGATAAAAAATCAACCCTAGCAAAATTTCTTTGAGAATGGATATCGTTTTCAATTTCCAGATGAAATAAAAGCCGTTACATGGTATAATAGAAGTAGCTCTTTAATGGAGGTGTTTGAGTGGAAAATCTGAAGAAAATGGCAGGTATCAAGGCTGCTGAGTTCGTGAGAGATGGAATGGTCGTCGGACTTGGGACAGGTTCGACTGCCTATTATTTTGTCGAAGAAATCGGTCGTCGTATCAAGGAAGAAGGGTTGCAGATTACAGCTGTAACGACTTCTAGTGTGACCAGTAAACAGGCTGAAGGTCTTAATATCCCGCTCAAGTCTATTGACCAAGTAGACTTTGTCGATGTGACAGTCGACGGGGCGGATGAAGTGGATAGCCAGTTTAACGGAATCAAAGGCGGCGGTGGTGCCCTTCTCATGGAGAAGGTTGTCGCAACGCCCTCAAAAGAATACATTTGGGTGGTGGATGAAAGCAAGCTGGTCGAGAAACTAGGTGCTTTTAAATTGCCAGTAGAAGTGGTTCAGTATGGCGCAGAACAGGTTTTTCGTCGTTTTGAGCGAGCTGGCTACAAACCAAGTTTCCGTGAAAAAGACGGCCAACGTTTTGTGACTGATATGCAGAACTTTATCATTGACCTTGCCTTGGATGTCATTGAAGATCCAATTGCCTTTGGGCAAGAATTGGACCATGTCGTTGGTGTCGTGGAGCATGGATTATTCAACCAAATGGTGGATAAGGTCATCGTTGCTGGACGAGATGGAGTTCAGATTTTAACTTCAAACAAAGGAAAATAGGAGGAGATACACTATGTCAAAATTTAATCGTATTCACTTGGTGGTATTGGATTCTGTAGGAATCGGAGCTGCACCAGATGCTAACAATTTTGTTAATGCAGGGGTTCCAGATGGAGCTTCTGATACACTGGGACACATTTCAAAAACAGTTGGTTTGAATGTCCCAAACATGGCTAAAATCGGTCTTGGAAATATTCCTCGCGAAACGCCTTTGAAGACTGTACCGGCGGAAAGCAATCCAACAGGATATGCAACAAAATTGGAAGAAGTATCTCTTGGTAAGGATACTATGACTGGACACTGGGAAATCATGGGACTCAACATTACTGAGCCCTTCGATACTTTCTGGAACGGATTCCCAGAAGAAATCCTGACAAAAATCGAAGAATTTTCAGGACGTAAGGTCATTCGTGAAGCCAACAAACCTTACTCAGGTACAGCTGTTATCGATGATTTTGGACCACGTCAAATGGAAACTGGAGAGTTGATTATCTATACTTCAGCTGACCCTGTTTTGCAAATTGCTGCCCACGAAGATATTATTCCTTTGGACGAATTGTACCGTATCTGTGAATACGCTCGTTCGATTACCCTTGAGCGCCCAGCCCTTCTAGGTCGTATCATTGCTCGCCCTTATGTAGGTGAACCAGGTAATTTCACTCGTACTGCAAACCGTCGTGACTTGGCGGTATCTCCATTTGCACCGACTGTTTTGGATAAATTGAATGAAGCTGGTATCGATACTTATGCTGTTGGAAAGATCAACGATATCTTTAACGGTGCGGGTATTAACCATGATATGGGCCACAACAAGTCAAACATCCATGGAATTGATACACTATTGAAGACCATGGGCCTTGCTGAGTTTGAAAGAGGATTCTCATTCACAAACTTGGTGGACTTCGATGCCCTTTACGGCCACCGTCGTAATTCTCATGGTTACCGTGATTGTTTGCATGAGTTTGATGAACGCTTACCTGAAATTATCGCAGCTATGAGAGAGAATGACCTTCTCTTGATTACTGCGGACCACGGGAACGACCCAACTTATGCAGGAACAGACCACACTCGTGAATATATTCCATTGTTGGCCTACAGCCCTGCCTTTAAAGGGAACGGTTTGCTACCAGTCGGACATTTTGCAGATATCTCAGCGACTATTGCAGATAACTTTGGTGTTGAAACTGCCATGATTGGGGAAAGTTTCTTAGATAAATTGGTATAAGATGACGCGATATGCTTTACTTGTTCGGGGCATTAATGTTGGTGGGAAGAATAAGGTCGTCATGGCGCAACTTCGTCAAGAACTGACAGAGTTGGGACTGGAAAAGGTTGAAACCTACATCAACAGTGGCAATATTTTCTTTACTTCGACAGACCCCAAAGCCCGATTGGTTGAAGAATTAGAGACTTTCTTTGCAGTCAATTATCCATTTATTCAAAGCTTTTCTTTGCTGAGTCAGGAAGACTATGAAGAAGAGCTGGAGAATCTGCCAGATTGGTGGACTAAAGGTCTGGCACGAAAAGATGTGCTCTTCTACACGGAGAGCTTAGATGTGGATCAAGTGATCGAGAAAGTGAACAGTTTGGAACTGGAAGATGAAGTCGTTCATTTTGGAAGACTTGGTATTTTCTGGGGAAAATACTGCGAAGAATCATACTACGAAACAGCCTATCACAAATACTTACTCAAGATGCCTTTCTACCGCCAAATCACCATTCGTAATGCTAAAACTTTTGACAAAATCGGTCAAATGCTAAAAAATAATAAAGGAGACACACAATGACATTTTTAGATAAAATCAATGAAACAGCTGCCTTCCTGAAAGACAAGGGAATCCAAGCACCTGAGTTCGGTCTAATCCTTGGATCAGGTCTGGGAGAACTTGCAGAAGAAATCGAAAATCCAGTTGTAGTAGACTATGCAGATATTCCCAACTGGGGCCGTTCGACAGTAGTCGGTCACGCTGGTAAATTGGTATATGGTGACCTTGCAGGTCGAAAAGTCTTGGCTCTTCAAGGTCGTTTCCATTTCTACGAAGGAAATCCTCTGGAAGTCGTGACTTTCCCAGTACGTGTCATGAAAGTTCTTGGATGTGAAGGTGTCATTGTAACCAATGCTGCTGGTGGTATTGGATTTGGCCCTGGTACCTTGATGGCTATCTCAGACCATATCAATATGACGGGGCAGAACCCATTGATGGGTGAAAACTTGGATGATTTTGGTCCACGTTTCCCTGATATGTCTAAAGCCTACACACCAAAATACCGTGCTACTGCCCATGAAGTGGCTAAAAAACTTGGTATCAAGCTTGATGAAGGGGTCTATATCGGTGTAACTGGTCCAACTTATGAAACACCAGCAGAAATTCGTGCCTATAAGACACTTGGAGCAGATGCAGTCGGTATGTCTACGGTTCCTGAAGTTATTGTGGCAGCCCACTCAGGTTTGAAAGTTCTTGGTATTTCATGTATCACTAACTTTGCGGCTGGTTTCCAAGAAGAACTTAATCACGAAGAAGTTGTAGAAGTGACTGAACGTGTTAAAGGTGATTTCAAAGGCTTACTTAAAGCAATTCTTGCTGAACTATGAGAAAAAAATAAGTAGGAAAGCATTTCGGTGAGTTGGAAGATGAATGAAATAATTAACTTCCATATAGAATTATGATATGAAAATTGAATGAGGTCCCCATACTTTTACAAACCTCATCAAATCCTTGTTAACCAAGTATAAAAATGAAACTGTGATGCTAAAGGAGATTAGCTGATTGGAGAGTATTGTTGGTAAAGAGGGTGAAAAAAATAAAAGAAAGATATATGAATAAATGAAAATTAATCAACGAATTATGCGTTTTGGTATAAAAAAACTAAGTATCGGAGTTGTGTCTGTTGCAGTTGGTTTTGCTTTTTTAGCACCGACAGGAATTTCTGCCAATGAAGGCAGTCCAGTTGTGAAAAACGAAACTCCTCTAGTAGTAAATGCAACGGATAGTCCGGCAAAACTAGACAGTACCGATAAAAAACAGGAAATATCTATTACAGAGGAGAAAACTACAGTTGCTCAATCAACTCTAGAGACAAAAGAAGTTGTTAAAACTCAGAAAGAAAAAGCAGGAGAAGAATTATATCAAAAAGAATCTGCTGTACCTCATGAGGAATTGAAGAAAGAGGAAATTCTAAAGGATGAGCCAAAAAATTCTCGACCAGTAACAGAGGCAGACTTTGTCAAAATTTCTAAAGGAGAGCTCCATGTAGAGAAGGATCTTGTCGATAATTCTTTATACGGTGGAAAATTTTTAGATCCTGATGGAGATGATGATCATGATGGAATAAAAAATAAGGATGAATTGTATGTTTACAATAAAGATGGGAAAGACTACTTAGGATACCATAGCCATCCTTTACTAGCAGATAGTGATGGAGATGGACTAGAGGACGGGGAAGATGATAATAAGAAACAATGGTATGTCACAGATCGTGATTCCCTCCTTTTTATGGAGTTGGCTTATCGTGATGATGCTTACATTGACAAAATTCTAGATCATAAAAATCCTTTTCCAAGTCTTTATCTTGATCGTCAAGAATATAAAATGATGCACAATGAACTGGCACCATTTTGGAAGATGAAAAAGGCTTATCATACAGCAAGTGGCTTGGATGCTTTCTTATTTGAGACCAAGAGCGATCTCCCTTATCTCAAAGATGGAACGGTGCATATGTTGGCTATACGTGGAACAAGACTGAATGATGCGAAAGATTTAAGTACAGATTTTGTTTTGTTTGGAGGAAATAAACCTGCACAAGCGGATGATATCCGTAATGTTGTAAAAGAACTGGCGCAGGATTCTAGCATTACCAATCTGTATATGACGGGTCATTCGCTAGGAGGCTACTTAGCTCAAATAGCAGCAGTTGAAGCTTATCAGAAATATCCTACTTTTTATAGTAATGTTTTGAAAAAAGTTACGACATTTAGCGCTCCTAAAGTAATTACTTCTCGAACTATTTGGAATGCAAAAAATGGTTTCTGGGATGTAGGGTTAGAAAGTCGTAAGTTAGCTCTATCTGGTAAAATAAAACATTATGTGGTCGATAATGATAATGTTGTGACATCATTGATTCGTAATGATAATGATATTGTAACTTTTACAGGTAACTCTAGTTTCAAACACCGTTCGCGTGGTTATTTTGAAAGTAGAATGAATGCTATCCCGAATTTTAATATTGGAAAACGTGATACGCTTGATAAACAGGGATATCGTGATCAAAAATTGGACAAAGTTTATTTCTTTAAGAAACAACAAGTCCCTCTGTCATCTAGTCAACCAAGCGCTGAACCTCTTGAAAATATAGCTCTAGGGAAACGAGTAACTCAAAGTTCGACAGCTTTTGGAGGAGATGCTAGAAGAGCAGTTGATGGGAAATTAGATGGAAATTACGGACATAATTCTGTCACTCATACAGATTTTCAATCAAAACCTTGGTGGCAAGTTGATTTAGACAAGGAAGAAACGATTCGTCAAATCAATATTTATAATCGAACAGATACTGCTCAGGATAGGCTTACCAATTTTAATGTGATTCTTTTGGATAGTTCTGGGAAAGAAATTGAAAGAAAGCGCATTGCATACTTGCGAGATAGTTCCGCTCAGATTTCGATTGATTATAAGAAAGCTCGTTTTGTACGCATCGAGTTAGATGGATATAACGCTCTCAGTCTTGCAGAAGTCCAAGTATATCGTGCTGAGAATATCGCTTGGAAAAAACAAGCTAAGCAAAGTTCTACTGATTTTGGTGGAGATGCTAGTCGTGCCTTGGATGGCAATACCAATAGTAGTTATAGCCAGCAATCAATTACCCATACAAAATTTGAAAATCAGCCTTGGTGGGAAGTTGATTTAGGTCGTACAGAACAGGTAGGACTTGTTCGCCTTCATAACCGTGGGGATGGAGAACTTTCTAAACGTCTGTCAGACTTTGATGTGATTTTATATGATGAAAAAGGGACAGAAGTTGCTAGACAATATGTTTCTCGTTTAGAAGGAAGCAGTTTAGATCTCCAGTTGAATGGTAAACTAGGTCGCCGTGTTCGCATTCAATTGCGTCAAAAAAATCAAGCTCTCAGCCTTGCAGAAGTAGAAGTTTTTCGATTTGTAGCTAAAAATAATGTAACTACTCAAGCTTCTAAGCCTGTACAACTGTTAAACTACACTCCTGTAAAAGATAAAACCCTAACTATTCAACATAGTGGTGCTTATATTGCACGTTATTCAATATCGTGGGAAGAAGTTACAGTGGATAAAAATGGCCAATCAGTTGTCCGAAGTCGTTCTTGGGAAGGGAATGGGCGTAATCAGACCGCAGGCTTTGTCCTCAATCTCCCAATTAAGTCTAATATGCGTAATCTTCGAATTAAGATCGAAAAGAGAACAGGTCTTATCTGGAATAGATGGCAAACAATCTATGACAACAGACCTATTCTTGCCCAACCACATCGAAAAATTACTCACTGGGGAACAACATTGAATTCTAAGGTGAGTGATGATGATGTCTTGTAATCTGATGGTACAATGACAGTTAGTTTGTCTAGTTTATAAGAAAGCACTAGCTGATCTTGAACAGAACTCAGCTAGTTCTCTGAGAGAGAACAAAAATTAAACAGAAAGGTAGAGCGCGTGTTCAGATTTGAACACGAGCGGAAAACTTTTCATAACAATAAAAGAAAGGAAGGGTAGTTCGGGTTTGAATTGAACCCGGGCTAGAGGCTTTGTAAAAAAGATAAATCCTCCTAGATGCCTTACATCTTTGTCGGATTTCCTATTTTTACTTTGTTCTCTGTTGCTATCCTAAATATACAAAAAAGAAAGGTAGAGCGTGTGTTTTGATTTGAACACGAGCGGAAAACTTGGAAAATAGATAATCTGACTGAGAAATCAGGATTTCTCGTCAGATTCCTAATTTTCAGTCGTTTTCTTGTCGCTCTTTGTATCATAAATTATGTCTATCCATATTGCTGCTCAGCAGGGTGAAATTGCTGATAAAATTCTTCTTCCTGGGGATCCTCTTCGTGCTAAGTTTATTGCGGAGAATTTCCTTGAAGATGCTGTTTGCTTTAACGAAGTGCGTAACATGTTTGGTTACACAGGTACTTACAAAGGTCACCGTGTATCTGTCATGGGAACTGGGATGGGAATGCCATCTATTTCGATTTATGCGCGTGAGTTGATTGTTGACTACGGTGTGAAAAAATTAATCCGTGTGGGAACTGCGGGTTCTTTGAATGAAGATGTCCATGTTCGTGAATTGGTTTTGGCGCAGGCAGCTGCAACTAACTCAAACATCATCCGCAACGATTGGCCACAGTACGATTTTCCACAAATCGCTAGCTTTGATTTGCTTGATAAGGCCTACCATATCGCTAAAGAACTCGGTATGACAACCCACGTTGGGAACGTTTTATCATCTGATGTCTTTTACTCAAACTACTTTGAAAAGAACATTGAGCTTGGTAAGTGGGGAGTCAAGGCTGTGGAAATGGAAGCAGCGGCTCTTTACTATCTTGCTGCTCAACACCATGTTGATGCTTTAGCTATTATGACTATTTCAGATAGTTTGGTTAATCCAGATGAAGATACAACTGCAGAAGAACGTCAAAACACCTTCACTGATATGATGAAGGTTGGTTTGGAAACATTGATTGCAGACTAAAGGTAGGCTATATTCAGAATGATTTCTCTTGTTCTCAAAATGATAACTATTAACAATGAATCAATCCTGAAATAGGTAAGAATAAGGAAATTGAAGGAAGCCTAATTGTATCAAAGGGCTAACAGGAGTTAGTTTAAGACCTCATAATAATCAAATAAAGTTGGAAGCCAAGTTGACAAGAAGTCAAGGCTTTCAACTTTTTAACTTGAAAATTCCTAGGAGTACAAAATGGATAAGATTGAACAATTACAAGGTATTATTGATCAAAGTCAGAGAATTGTCTTTTTCGGTGGTGCAGGGGTTTCTACAGAGTCTAATATTCCAGATTTTCGTAGTTCAGATGGTATATATAGTCTGAAACTAGGTCGCCATTTTACTGCCGAGCAACTGGTTTCACGCACTATGTTTGAGCGCTATCCAGAGGATTTTTTTGATTTCTACAAAAAGTATCTGGTCTATCCTGATGCTAAGCCGAATTTAGCACATGATTATCTAGCGTCTTTGGAAAAAACAGGTAAATTAAAGGCGATTGTGACGCAAAATATCGATAGCCTCCATGAAATGGCAGGATCTCAGAAAGTTTTGAAACTGCATGGTAGTGCAGATCGTAATTATTGTTTGGGCTGTCATCGCTTTTATGATTTGACTGCCTTTTTGGCACTTGAAGGTCCAGTTCCCCACTGCTTAGATTGTGGTAAGGTGGTCAAACCTGACGTAACACTTTATGAGGAAGAGCTAGATATGGATGTATTTAGTCGCGCAGCCCAAGTCATTCATCAAGCAGATTTGTTGATCATTGGTGGAACTTCCTTAGTTGTTTACCCTGCAGCTAGCCTAATCAATTATTTTTCAGGGTCAAATCTTGTCGTTATCAACAAGTCCAGCACTCCTCAAGACAGCCAAGCTGATTTAGTTATCGAAGGTAAGATTGGAGAAGTTTTTTCTAAATTGAGACAATAAAAAACTGAAAGAAGTAGGACTATACTTCCTTTAGTTTTTTTGTATCACGAACTCAGAAACTATGAACAAGATTCTCTTCATTTCTAGGGGAATTTTATTGTTGATTTATAAATTGCTCGAGTTATTTTTAATTGTTGAATAAAAGGAAAAAAGGAAGACTTTCTGGATGAAAAACTTCCTTTTTTAGTCAATCAGTACATGCTGATTTTAATGAAATGCTACTATATTGTTTACTTTTTTAAAGATTGCAAAAAACAATCAATCTCTGCTTGAGAATGGAGAATATGCATCTTTTCTGGGTAAGTATTGTTTAAGTATTGGTATCTATCCTTAGCATTTTTTGTTCGACCATCCCAGAGAATCCAACGAATAAATTCCCAGTTGAATTGCTCGGGGCATCCCTTAGCCATACTTTCTCTCACTTTTCCTCTGTATTTTAAATAGCGCTTAAAGGCTCTTAGCAAACAATTCCAAGCAGAGAAGTTTAAAAAGATGATTTGGTCAGCTTCCTGCATTCTTTCCTCGTAATAGCACCAAGAATAATTCCCATCAATGACCCAATCTTCATGCTTGGTGAGAAAGCTTTTCATCTCGGTCAACATCCATTCGCGGTCACTGTCTTGCCAACCAGGTTGAAATTGGAGTGTGTCCATGTGAAGTTTTGGGATGGAGTAGTAGAGAGATAACTTTTCAGCTAGCGTTGACTTACCAGCACCAGAATATCCGATAATTGCGATTTTCATTTTCTACCCTTTCCTATTTGGAGACAAAAAAACAGCCTCTATGGACTGTTTCTTATTTAGCAAGTTTAGCTGAAAGACGAGCTTTATCGCGGCTTGCTTTGTTTTTGTGAATCAAACCTTTAGTTTCTGCTTTATCGATAGCTGAGCTAGCAGCACGGAAAAGTTCTTCAGATGGGTTTGCTTCGAAAGCTTTGATAGCAGTACGCATAGCTGATTTTTGAGCTGAGTTCTTTTCGTTTTGTTTAACGTTCAATTCAGCGCGTTTGATAGCTGATTTAATGTTTGCCAATGTTCTTACCTCCATTTTTACTAACTATACCATTATATCTGAAAACTTACGTTTTGACAAGGGAAAATTACTTTTTTAAGTAAATTTCATCGATTTCATGGTTCTTTGTTTTATGCAGAATCACTTCTGCACGATTTCTGGTTGGTTCAATATAATTTTGTAGATTTGTGAGATTGATACTGGTCCAGACTTGATGGGCAAAGGATTCCACTTCCCCAATTGGCATTTGAGTAAAACGATAATAGTAGCTATCAGGGTCGTTTTGGGCTAGGCTCAGCATTTTTAAGAAACGGTCCAGATACCAACTCTCGATGTCATCGACTGAAGCATCAACATAGATGGAAAAGTCAAAGAAGTCAGTAATGTAGAGACGCTCGTTTTGTGGATTTTGAAAGACATTTATTCCCTCAACAATCACAAAATCAGCAGCTTTGACGCTTTGCTTTTCCTCAGGTACGATGTCGTAGACTTCATGAGAATAGACAGGAATATCTACATCTTGTCCATTTTTGATGTGATCCAGGAAGTTGAGAAGAGCTTCCATATCATAGCTTTCAGGAAATCCCTTGCGATTTAAGATCCCTTGTTCAATCAAGGTCTGGTTGGGATAGAGAAAGCCATCAGTTGTTACCAACTCAACCCTAGCATCTGTAAGTGTACGGGACAGTAGGATTTGAAGTAGGCGACTGGTTGTGGATTTTCCAACGGCAACACTTCCAGAAAGCCCAATGATAAAAGGCTGGGATTTGCTTTCACGTTGAAGGAAAATTCCTTTGGAAAAGGCCAAATCATCCTTGGTACGCTTGTAAATATGGATGAGATGGGCTAGGGGAAGATAGACATCGGTAACATCCTGTAAACTAATCTGGTCATTAAAACTCTTGATGGACTCTAATTCCTCTTCTGTCAAAGGAGGTGTTGTCTTTCGATGTAAAGATTGCCAAGTCTGGCGGCTGATTTTTTCAAAATGTAAAAATTCGTTGGTCATTTGTTTTCCCCTAGATATTTTGTTTATCATACCATAAAAAGCTAAAAAAATAAAGCGGTTTCTTGATGATAGTAAGCCAATATCGTATAATAGAGGTTGACCAATTTATTGATGAAGTAGGAGATAGTTTCTACTGATTTGTAAGCTAATAAAGGGGGCTTTTTAGTTCACCACTTATAGGAGGTGTACTATGAAAATCTTAAAACGTTACACATTGGAACTTTGTTTTATTTTAAGTTTTGCACTACCTTTTATAAAAGGGGCGAATGCAGATAATGGTAGACGCTTTGTGGAAATCTATTACGGTTTTACTTTTTTGATGGAACATGCTATTGTAACAGCTATCTTTATCTGTTCGCTCTTGATTGCTTTCTTACTAAAAAAACGGTGGACGAAATGGCTTGCTGCTGGTAGTTATCTATTTTTGATTTTGTGGATTGCTACAGAGGGTTATTTCTTCAGCATGTCACTGGAAGATTTGATACGACTTTGGACCAGTTTGGAAATCCTGACACAAACTTATCAGTTGGGCTTTTATCTAAACATCTTGTTGGGAATTTTGTTGATAATAAAGTATTTTAAGGTTAAGCAATAGAAATAATATAGGTGATAAACTTTTTGTTTTTATCTGGACTGTGATATTTATAGTTCTAAATGGTTTATTATTTATAAGTGTTGAAAGAGATTGAAGAAAATGTCTTCGTGACTAGCTTTCTTCAGTCTTTTTCGTTTTATTATCAATTTGTAAACGATTTACAATTTAAGTCAAATTATGGTAAAATAGTTTCATGAGTAAAATGTATTATGCAGAAAATCCTGATGCTGCTCACGACATTCATGAGTTGAGAGTGGACTTGTTGGGAGAAAAAATGACCTTTTTGACGGATGCGGGTGTTTTTAGCAAGAAAATGATTGACTTTGGAAGTCAACTCTTGCTCAAGTGTCTTGAGGTCAACCAAGGAGAAACTGTCCTGGATGTAGGCTGTGGTTACGGACCTTTGGGCTTGTCTTTAGCTAAGGCTTATGGTGTTCAGGCGACCATGGTCGATATTAATAATCGTGCCTTGGATTTGGCGCGGCAAAATGCTGAACGAAATAAAGTAGAAGCGACGGTTTTTCAGTCCAACATCTATGAACAAGTTGAAGGACATTTTGACCATGTCATTTCCAATCCCCCTATCCGTGCGGGCAAGCAAGTAGTTCATGAAATCATTGAGAAAAGTAAAGATTTCTTGGAAACTGGTGGAGATTTGACCATAGTTATCCAGAAAAAACAAGGGGCTCCAAGTGCTAAGTCCAAGATGGAAGATGTGTTTGGCAATTGTGAAATCGTCAAAAAAGATAAGGGATACTATATCCTTAGAAGTGTGAAAGAATGAGAGCAGTTGATTTAATCCAAAAGAAACGAGATGGTCAAGAACTGACTTCTAGTGAAATTGAATGGCTGGTAGAAGGCTATGTGTCAGGAACTGTTCCTGACTATCAGATGTCTGCCTTTGCTATGGCTGTTTATTTTAAAGGAATGACGACTCGAGAAATATCTGATTTGACCATGAAAATGGTTCAGACAGGTCAAGAGTTTGATTTATCAGCTATTGAAGGGGTTAAGGTTGACAAGCATTCTACTGGGGGTGTTGGTGATAAGGTAACCTTGATTTTGGCTCCTCTTGTTGCTAGCTTTGGTGTGCCTGTGGCAAAAATGAGTGGTCGTGGTCTCGGCCATACTGGTGGAACAATTGATAAATTGGAGTCCATTAAGGGATATCAAGTAGAACGTAGTCAAGAGGATTTCATTAATCAAGTGCAGGATATTGGAGTATCTGTCATTGGGCAATCAGACCAGCTTGTCAAAGCTGACAAACTTCTCTATGCTCTTCGTGATGTGACCGCAACTGTCGACACGATTCCTTTGATTGCGAGTTCGGTGATGAGCAAGAAAATTGCGGCAGGAGCGGATGCTATTTTGCTAGACGTAACTGTCGGAGAGGGTGCCTTCATGAAGACGGTTGATGAGGCACGTGAATTGGCTCAAACTATGGTAGAACTAGGTAAAGCAGTTGGTCGAAAAACGGTAGCAGTGATTACGGATATGAGCCAGCCTTTGGGACGAGCGATTGGAAATCGTCTGGAAATCCTTGAAGCATTGGAGATTTTACAAGGGCAAGGCCGTCAGGATATTACCCATTTTATATGCGAATTGGCTCAAATTATGCTTGGCCTGGCAAATGTAAACAAGACAGTTGAAGAAGTTCGCCAACATCTTGAAAATGGTCACGCGCTGGCTAAGTTTGAGGAGATGGTCCAAGCCCAAGGTGGAGACTTGGAAGATCTCTATCGGCCTGTCAATGTAGCCCATGTGGTGGAAATCCCTGCTCAGGAAACGGGTGTCATTTCAGCTCTTCCAGCAATGGAATTTGGGCTTTATGCTATGAGACTGGGGGCAGGCCGTGCAGTCAAGTCTGATGCCTTGGACTATGAAACAGGAATTGTTTTTGAAAAGAAAGTTGGAGATTCCGTTCAAAAGGGAGAAATTGTTGCAAAAGTATACACAAATGGAAAAATTTCTCCTCAGCTAGTTACAGATTTTCAAAAATATGTTAAAATAAATGATAGGATGCAAAGTTTACGAGAAATTATAGAAATTATCTCATAAACCGCAGGAGAATCCGAATATGAAATTAAATAAATATATCGATCATACGCTTTTAAAACAAGATGCAACAGAAAATCAAATTGATTGTTTGTTGTCTGAGGCTAGGGAGTATGATTTTGCCAGTGTTTGCGTTAATCCGACCTGGGTTGAACATGCCAAAAAAGGGCTTAAAGGCACAGATGTCAAGGTCTGCACAGTAGTAGGTTTCCCTTTGGGGGCAACAACTTCAGCTGTGAAAGCATTTGAAACAAAAGAAGCTATCCAAAATGGGGCTGACGAGATTGACATGGTAATCAATGTTGGGGCTCTCAAATCAGGTAATTTAGCCTTGGTTGAATCGGACATCCGTGCTGTTGTAGAAGCAAGTGGTGACAAGTTAGTGAAAGTCATTATTGAAGCTTGCCTTCTGATAGACCAAGAAAAAGTTGTGGCTTGCCAATTAGCTCAAAAAGCTGGAGCTGATTTCGTAAAAACTTCAACTGGCTTTTCAACTGGTGGTGCTACGATAGCAGATGTCAAATTGATGCGTGAAACAGTTGGACCTGAAATGGGTGTCAAGGCTGCTGGTGGAGCTCGTTCTTATGCAGATGCTCTTGCATTTGTGGAAGCAGGTGCGACCCGTATCGGAACGTCAGCTGGGGTAGCCATTTTAAAAGGAGAATTGGCAGATGGCGACTACTGAGTTGATTGAACTGGCAATTGAAACCAGCAAGAAAGCCTATGTCCCCTATTCTCACTTTCCTATCGGAGCTGTTTTAGTGGCGAAAGATGGTAGTGTTTATACAGGTGTCAATATCGAAAATGCTAGCTATCCTTTGACAAACTGCGGAGAGCGTACAGCGATTTTTAAAGCAGTTTCCGAAGGCCAAAGAGAGTTTTCAGAATTGATTGTCTATGGACAGACTGAAAAACCAATTTCACCATGTGGTGCTTGTCGCCAAGTGATGGCTGAATTTTTTCAACAAGATCTAAAAGTGACCTTAGTCGCAAAAGATAAATCGACGGTCGAGATGACGGTCGGGGAATTACTTCCATACTCTTTTACAGACTTAAACTAGTCTGAGTCGCTCTCTGAGTGGCACGGTCCTTGTGACCAACCAATCCATACTTGCAACATCGTTGCACATCTTATTTAGGAGGTTCAGTAATGAACAAGAAACAATGGCTAGGCCTTGGTCTAGTTGCAGTGGCAGCAGTTGGACTTGCTGCATGTGGTAACCGCTCTTCTCGTAACGCAGCTTCATCTTCTGATGTGAAGACAAAGGCAGCAATCGTCACTGATACTGGTGGTGTTGATGACAAATCATTCAACCAATCAGCTTGGGAAGGTTTGCAAGACTGGGGTAAAGAACATAATCTTTCAAAAGATAAAGGTTTTACTTACTTCCAATCAACAAGTGAAGCTGACTACGCTAACAACTTGCAACAAGCGGCTGGAAGTTACAACCTAATCTTCGGTGTTGGTTTTGCCCTTAATAATGCAGTTAAAGATGCAGCAAAAGAGCACACTGATATCAACTATGTCTTGATTGATGATGTGATTAAAGACCAAAAAAATGTTGCTAGCGTAACTTTCGCTGATAATGAGTCAGGTTACCTTGCAGGTGTAGCTGCAGCAAAAACAACTAAAACAAAACAAGTTGGTTTTGTAGGTGGTATGGAGTCAGAAGTTATCTCTCGTTTTGAAGCAGGATTCAAGGCTGGTGTTGCGTCAGTAGACCCATCTATCAAAGTACAAGTTGACTACGCTGGTTCATTTGGTGATGCTGCGAAAGGTAAAACAATTGCAGCCGCACAATACGCAGCTGGTGCAGATATTGTTTACCAAGTAGCTGGTGGTACAGGTGCGGGTGTCTTTGCAGAAGCAAAATCACTCAACGAGAGCCGTCCTGAAAATGAAAAAGTTTGGGTTATCGGTGTAGACCGTGACCAAGAAGCAGAAGGTAAATACACTTCTAAAGATGGCAAAGAATCAAACTTTGTTCTTGCATCTACTTTGAAACAAGTTGGTACAACTGTAAAAGATATCTCTAACAAGGCAGAAAAAGGTGAATTCCCTGGCGGTCAAGTGATCGTTTACTCATTGAAAGATAAAGGGGTTGACTTAGCAGTAACAAACCTTTCAGAAGAAGGTAAAAAAGCTGTCGAAGCTGCTAAAGCTAAAATCCTTGATGGAAGCGTAAAAGTTCCTGAAAAATAATGGATGGAAGTCATTTCTTAGGAAGCGGCCCTCGGCCGCTTTTTTAAGAGTTGAGACAAAGTCATTTTGTCTCAGTAAAGCTTGCTACTAGAGAAACTAGCAAGTTTTATTGAAATAAAATAAGACTCTGAAAGGGAGAGCACATGGCACACGAAAATGTCATTGAGATGCGTGATATTACCAAGGTGTTTGGTGAATTTGTTGCCAACGACAAAATCAATCTGCACCTACGAAAAGGTGAAATTCATGCACTTTTAGGAGAAAATGGGGCTGGTAAGTCTACGCTCATGAATATGTTAGCAGGGCTTCTTGAACCAACCAGTGGTGAAATTGTGGTCAACGGTCAAGTTGTCAACCTCGACTCACCATCTAAAGCAGCTAGTTTGGGAATCGGAATGGTTCACCAGCACTTTATGTTGGTAGAAGCCTTCACAGTGGCTGAAAACATCATTTTAGGTAGTGAATTGACTAAAAATGGTGTGCTAGATATTGCTGGAGCTAGCAAAGAAATCAAGGCTCTTTCTGAACGTTATGGCTTAGCTGTTGATCCTTCTGCCAAGGTAGCAGATATCTCAGTTGGAGCCCAACAACGTGTAGAAATTTTAAAAACCCTTTATCGGGGGGCTGATATCCTTATCTTTGACGAACCAACGGCTGTTTTGACTCCATCAGAAATTGATGAGTTGATGGCTATTATGAAAAATCTTGTCAAAGAAGGAAAATCAATTATCTTGATCACCCATAAGTTGGATGAGATTCGTGCAGTTTCTGACCGCGTTACAGTTATTCGTCGTGGGAAATCAATTGAAACAGTCGAAATTGCAGGGGCTACCAATGCTGATTTAGCAGAAATGATGGTAGGACGTTCTGTTTCCTTTAAAACAGAGAAACAAGCCTCTCAACCAAAAGAAGTGGTCTTGTCTATCAAAGATTTGGTGGTCAATGAAAACCGTGGTGTTCCAGCTGTTAAAAATCTGTCCTTGGATGTTCGTGCTGGAGAGATTGTTGGTATTGCAGGGATTGATGGAAATGGCCAGTCTGAACTGATTCAAGCCATTACAGGTCTTCGCAAGGTTGAATCTGGAAGCATTGAGCTAAAAGGAAATTCAATTGTAGGCTTGCATCCACGACAAATTACAGAACAAAGTGTTGGGCACGTTCCAGAAGACCGTCACCGTGATGGTTTGATTTTGGAAATGATGATTTCTGAAAATATTGCCCTTCAAACCTACTATAAAGAACCACATAGTAAAAATGGAATTTTGAACTATTCAAATATTACTTCTTATGCTAAAAAGCTAATGGAGGAGTTTGATGTTCGTGCTGCCAGCGAATTTGTTCCTGCAGCTGCACTCTCAGGAGGAAATCAACAAAAAGCAATTATTGCTCGTGAAATTGATCGTGATCCTGATCTCCTTATCGTCAGCCAGCCAACTCGTGGGTTGGATGTCGGTGCCATTGAATATATCCACAAGCGCTTGATTGAAGAGCGTGATAATGGGAAGGCTGTACTTGTTGTCAGCTTTGAATTGGACGAGATTTTAAACGTCTCAGACCGTATTGCCGTTATTCATGATGGTAAGATTCAAGGTATTGTGTCACCAGAAACAACCAATAAACAAGAACTTGGTGTCTTGATGGCTGGTGGAAACTTGGGAAAGGAGAAGAGTGATGTCTAAAAAATTACAACAAATTTCGGTTCCCTTGATTTCTGTCTTCCTAGGAATTTTACTCGGGGCCATTGTCATGTGGATCTTCGGTTATGATGCTATTTGGGGCTACGAAGAATTGTTCTATACAGCCTTTGGTAGTCTACGTGGGATTGGAGAAATCTTCCGTGCTATGGGGCCTTTGGTCTTGATTGGTCTTGGTTTTGCCGTTGCCAGTCGTGCAGGTTTCTTTAACGTCGGACTTCCTGGTCAGGCTTTGGCAGGTTGGATTCTAAGCGGTTGGTTTGCCTTGGCGCATCCAGATATGCCCCGTCCGTTGATGATTCTAGCAACTATCGTGATTGCCTTGATTGCTGGTGGAATTGTCGGTGCGATTCCGGGTATTCTTAGAGCCTATCTAGGGACGTCAGAGGTTATTGTAACTATCATGATGAACTACATTGTCTTGTATGTAGGAAATGCTTTTATCCATGCCTTCCCTAAAGATTTCATGCAAAGTACAGATTCGACGATTCGTGTTGGGGCTAATGCAACCTATCAGACCCCTTGGTTGGCTGAGTTGACTGGGAATTCGCGGATGAATATTGGTATTTTCTTTGCTATCATTGCGGTTGCAGTTATTTGGTTTATGCTCAAGAAAACAACTCTTGGTTTTGAAATCCGTGCGGTTGGTCTTAATCCACATGCTTCAGAATATGCTGGTATTTCTTCCAAACGAACAATTATCCTCTCAATGATTATTTCAGGTGCATTGGCAGGTCTTGGTGGAGCTGTTGAAGGACTTGGAACCTTCCAGAACGTCTATGTTCAGGGATCGTCATTAGCTGTCGGATTCAACGGTATGGCGGTTAGTCTGCTTGCGGCCAACTCACCAATCGGTATTCTCTTTGCAGCCTTCCTATTTGGTGTTCTCCAAGTTGGAGCCCCTGGTATGAATGCGGCGCAGGTACCGTCTGAACTTGTCAGCATTGTAACAGCGTCTATTATCTTCTTTGTCAGTGTTCATTACCTTATCGAACGCTTTGTCAAACCGAAAAAACAAGTTAAAGGAGGTAAGTAAAGATGTCTATTACAACCTTGCTCACCCTCTTGGTGTCTTCTATGCTGATTTACTCAGCTCCCCTCATCTTTACAAGTATCGGTGGCGTTTTCTCTGAACGTGGTGGTGTGGTCAACGTCGGACTTGAAGGAATTATGGTTATGGGTGCCTTTTCTGGAGTTGTCTTTAACCTTGAATTTGCAGAACAATTTGGAGCAGCAACTCCATGGCTATCCTTGCTTGTAGCAGGATTGGTTGGTGGTGTCTTCTCTATCATCCACGCAGCGGCGACGGTTCATTTTCGTGCAGACCATGTTGTCAGTGGTACGGTATTGAACTTGATGGCGCCTGCCTTGGCTGTTTTCTTAGTGAAAGTCCTTTATAACAAAGGACAAACCGACAACCTAAGTCAGACTTTTGGACGCTTTGACTTTCCAGTCTTGGCAAATATCCCAGTGATTGGTGATATCTTCTTCAAGTCAACTAGTCTACTTGGTTATCTAGCGATTGCCTTCTCATTCCTTGCTTGGTTTATTCTCTTTAAGACTCGATTTGGTCTTCGTCTCCGCTCTGTCGGTGAACATCCTCAAGCAGCGGACACGTTGGGAATCAACGTCTACAAGATGAGATATTTAGGGGTTATTATTTCAGGTTTCCTAGGTGGAATTGGCGGAGCGATTTATGCTCAATCAATCTCAGTTAACTTCTCAGTGACAACTATTGTTGGACCTGGATTTATCGCCCTTGCTGCGATGATCTTTGGGAAATGGAACCCAATCGGAGCCATGCTTTCTAGTCTCTTCTTTGGGCTTTCACAAAGTTTGGCCGTTATCGGTTCTCAGTTGCCGTTCCTACAAGGAGTTCCTACGGTTTATCTTCAAATCGCACCTTATGTTTTGACCATTCTTGTCTTGGCAGCCTTCTTTGGAAAAGCAGTCGCACCAAAAGCAGATGGTATCAACTATATCAAATCAAAATAAGTATACAAAAAAACGTCAGTTCAAATGAACTGGCGTTTTATTTTTTAGGATGTTGGTGGGTCAAGTTCAATCCCCAAGGGACCAAATTTTCAGTTTTATTTTTGATGCGTGTGATATTGTCCTTATGACGAATGATAATCAAACTAGCAAGTGCTAGGATAATAGCGATGAAGAGAGGGTCATAGTTGCTCAGGATAAAACCAACAAGTGGAAAGAGTAGAACTCCAATGACAGCCGCGATAGATGCTGTGACACTAGATAGTGAAATCATACTACCAAGATAGAGGGTTCCAAAGAAAACAACTGCAAGGTAGAGACAGAAGACAGGCGCAAATCCGAAAACCACTCCAGCACTGGTTGCGACAGCCTTGCCTCCCTTAAATCCTGCAAAGATAGGGAAGGTATGGCCAATAACAGCTAAAAGCCCAAAGATGAGAGGAGAAACGCCTTGCAGATGAAACATAATCGGAAGAAGCGTTGCTAGGGTTCCTTTGAAAAAGTCAATGACAAAGGTTGCCATACCCGCTTTCTTACCTAAAATGCGGAAGGTATTGGTCGTTCCAGTGTTACCAGAACCATGTTCGCGCAGATTGATTTGAAAAAATACTTGTCCAATCCAGAGACCAGACGGAATCGAACCCAGCAGATAGGCTAGGATTAATAAAACTATTGTAATCATACTCCTATTATATCATGAAATGGAGAAGAAAGGCAGAGAATCTCTTCTGAAATTGTCACAGCGGAGAAAGAAAAATTTTGCAAAATCCTTAGAAAACCTGTAGAATAGTAAAGATGAACGAATAGGAGGTTCCTTGTGTCAAAAAAGGAAATCAATATTAACAATTATAATGATGATGCCATTCAGGTGCTAGAAGGGTTGGATGCGGTCCGAAAACGTCCAGGGATGTATATCGGATCGACCGATGGAGCTGGTCTCCACCACCTAGTCTGGGAAATCGTCGATAATGCTGTCGATGAGGCCTTGTCTGGATTTGGTGACCGTATTGATGTGACTATCAATAAAGATGGCAGTTTGACTGTGCAAGACCATGGTCGTGGGATGCCGACGGGGATGCACGCTATGGGAATTCCAACCGTTGAGGTTATCTTTACCATTCTTCACGCAGGAGGAAAATTTGGTCAAGGAGGCTACAAGACATCAGGTGGTCTCCACGGGGTTGGCTCTTCCGTTGTAAACGCCCTATCAAGCTGGTTGGAAGTTGAAATTACTCGTGATGGTGCAGTTTACAAGCAACGTTTTGAAAATGGTGGCAAACCTGTTACGACTTTGAAGAAAATCGGTACAGCACCCAAGTCTAAAACAGGTACCAAGGTTACATTTATGCCTGATGCGACCATTTTTTCTACGACAGACTTTAAATACAATACCATCTCAGAACGTCTCAATGAATCAGCCTTTCTCTTGAAAAATGTGACCTTGTCTCTGACAGATAAGCGAACAGATGAAGCGATTGAGTTCCACTATGAGAATGGGGTACAAGACTTTGTTTCTTATCTGAACGAAGACAAGGAGACCTTAACGCCAGTTCTTTACTTTGAAGGAGAAGACAATGGTTTCCAAGTGGAAGTAGCCCTCCAGTATAATGATGGATTTTCAGATAATATTTTGTCCTTTGTCAATAACGTTCGCACCAAAGATGGTGGTACGCACGAGACTGGACTTAAGTCTGCCATTACCAAGGTCATGAACGACTATGCGCGTAAGACGGGGCTTCTCAAGGAAAAAGATAAAAACCTTGAAGGGTCAGACTATCGTGAGGGACTAGCGGCCGTTCTTTCTATCCTTGTTCCTGAAGAACACCTCCAGTTTGAAGGTCAGACCAAGGACAAACTAGGAAGTCCACTAGCTCGTCCAGTTGTGGATGGCATTGTGGCGGATAAGTTGACCTTCTTCCTTATGGAAAATGGTGAATTGGCTTCCAATCTCATTCGTAAGGCTATCAAGGCCCGTGATGCTCGCGAAGCGGCACGTAAGGCGCGTGATGAGAGCCGAAATGGTAAGAAAAATAAAAAGGACAAGGGATTACTTTCTGGAAAATTAACCCCAGCCCAGTCTAAGAATCCAACTAAGAATGAACTCTATCTAGTCGAGGGGGACTCTGCCGGTGGTTCTGCCAAACAAGGCCGTGACCGCAAGTTCCAGGCTATTCTACCTCTTCGTGGTAAGGTTATCAATACAGCCAAGGCCAAGATGGCGGATATCCTCAAAAATGAGGAAATCAACACTATGATTTATACCATCGGTGCGGGTGTTGGAGCAGACTTCTCCATTGAAGATGCCAACTATGATAAGATCATTATCATGACCGATGCGGATACCGACGGTGCCCACATCCAGACCTTACTCTTGACATTTTTCTACCGTTACATGCGTCCGTTAGTTGAGGCAGGTCATGTCTATATCGCCCTTCCACCTCTTTACAAGATGTCCAAAGGAAAAGGCAAGAAAGAAGAAGTGGCCTATGCTTGGACGGACGGTGAACTAGAAGAACTCCGCAAGCAGTTCGGTAAAGGCGCTACCCTCCAACGGTACAAAGGACTTGGTGAGATGAATGCGGATCAACTCTGGGAAACAACTATGAATCCAGAAACCCGTACACTCATCCGTGTCACCATTGAAGACCTAGCTCGCGCCGAACGCCGCGTCAATGTCCTCATGGGAGACAAGGTCGAACCACGCCGTAAGTGGATTGAAGATAACGTTAAGTTTACGCTGGAAGAAGCGACAGTGTTTTAAGTCACTTTTTAATGAATAGGTATTAACATGAGGACTGAAACAGAAATGCTATCTCTTCTTATAAAGATAGCTAAAAACTTGAAAGTTAAAGCTGTCGCTCTATCTGGTTCACGAACTGATACAAAAGCACCAAAAGATGAATTTCAAGACTACGATGTGGTCTATGTCGTGGATGATTTTGATAATCTGACGAGTGACCTTTCTTGGTTGGACTATTTCGGAAAACGAATTATAGAGCAAGAGGTTGTTCTTGACCATCGTCGTCTTTATCTCATGCTCTTTGAAGATGGTAATCGTATTGATTTGACTCTCTGCCTCAAAGACCACATCCAAGAGTGGGTGGATAGTGAGGCAGGATTCACTGTTTTAGAAGATCCAGAACATTTATTTGAACCCTATTCTCAAAATCTAGAGCGTTACTGGACAAGCCCAGCTAGTGCGATAGATTTTGAAAAAGCCTGCAATGAATTTTGGTGGGTGTCAGCCTACGTGGTCAAAGGAATCTGTCGTAAGCAAGTCATCTACGCGACTGACCATCTCTACGGCATTTGTCAACAAGAATTCTTGAAAATTTTGGCTTGGCAGGTTGCAAGTGATAGGGGGAAAGTCGATATCGGCAAGAACTACAAGTACCTCTTTCAGTATTTGCCTGCTGAGAAAGAGAAAGAATTCTCAAATCTGCTTGATTTTTCAAGTATAGAGAAACTCAGCCAGTCTTTGTTTGCTACGATGGAATTTTTCCACCGAGAGGCTCAGTACCTTGCTAAAAAGCTGGGATTTGACTATGATATGGAGGTAGCTGAGAAGATGATTGAGTATGCTAAGGAGAGACTCGAAACAAATGAAACATTTACAAAATAATAAGATAACAAAATTTTTACTGATTAGTTTTCTCATTTCTTGGGGATTTGGTTGGGGATTGCTCGCTTTTCTGACGCAAATGAGCCTCTTAAGTCTAACAAGTCCACTAGGAATTTTTCTCCATTTACTAGGAGGTTTTGGTCCAACCATTGCAGCCATTTCTTGTTTGCCTCAAAAATCCATTAAAAGCATAGTCTCTTTTATCTTAGGGGACTCAAAGAAATATATTTTGTTATTTCTTTTACTAATTTTCGTGCAGACAGGTGTCATTGCTTTCTCCTCTAAGGAGCTTAATCCGGCTTTTCCACTAGGAAATTTGTTAGTTGTTTTTTTGAGTGCAGTCTGTGTTTATGGTGGCGAAGAAGAATTGGGATGGCGAGGCATCTTGCAACCAACTTTGGAAACTAGATTCTCCTTTTGGATTTCCGGTTTGATAACAGGTTGTATTTGGGCAATATGGCATGTACCTTTATGGTTTGTGATTGGAAGTTCCCAAAGTGGGATGCCTTTTATATTATTCAGTCTATTTGCAATTTATCTCAGTATTCTTCTAGCAGCTGTTTTCAAAAAGACAAAGTCGGTCCTTTTTTGCGCCATTTTTCACGGTCTAATTAATACCCTACTTAGCTTATTTGTTATTAAAATTAATCTTTTATTCATTCTAGGATTAGTAGGATTGCTCTTCTTTTCTCACTACCTACAAAGAAACAGTTAAATTTATAAAATATAGATTTACTTTACAATAAAACACTAAAAAGAGAATTATTATGTCTAACATTCAAAACATGTCCCTGGAGGACATCATGGGAGAGCGCTTTGGTCGCTATTCCAAGTACATTATTCAAGACCGAGCCTTGCCAGATATTCGTGATGGCTTGAAGCCGGTTCAGCGTCGAATTCTTTATTCTATGAATAAGGATGGCAATACCTTTGACAAGAGTTACCGTAAGTCGGCCAAGTCTGTCGGGAATATCATGGGGAATTTCCACCCCCACGGTGACAGTTCTATCTATGATGCCATGGTTCGTATGTCACAGGACTGGAAAAACCGTGAGATTTTGGTCGAAATGCACGGTAACAACGGTTCTATGGACGGGGATCCACCTGCCGCTATGCGTTATACTGAGGCGCGTTTGTCTGAGATTGCTGGCTATCTTCTTCAAGATATCGAGAAAAAGACCGTTCCTTTTGCTTGGAACTTTGACGATACCGAGAAAGAACCTACTGTTTTACCTGCAGCCTTTCCAAACCTCTTGGTCAATGGTTCGACTGGTATTTCGGCTGGTTATGCCACAGATATTCCTCCACATAATTTGGCCGAAGTTATCGATGCGACTGTTTACATGATTGACCACCCAACAGCTAAGGTGGACAAGCTCATGGAATTCTTGCCTGGACCCGACTTCCCGACTGGAGGAATTATCCAAGGGCGTGACGAAATCAAGAAAGCCTACGAAACTGGGAAAGGGCGCGTGGTTGTTCGTTCCAAGACTGAGATTGAAAAGCTAAAAGGTGGTAAGGAACAAATTGTTATCACTGAGATTCCTTATGAAATCAACAAGGCTAATCTGGTCAAAAAAATCGATGATGTTCGTGTCAATAACAAGGTGGCTGGTATTGCTGAGGTTCGGGATGAATCTGACCGTGACGGTCTTCGTATCGCAATCGAACTTAAGAAAGATGCAAACACCGAGCTTGTTCTCAATTATCTCTTCAAATACACAGACCTGCAAATCAACTACAACTTTAACATGGTGGCGATTGACAATTTCACGCCTCGTCAGGTCGGGATTGTCCCAATCTTGTCTAGCTATATCGCCCACCGTCGTGAAGTGATTTTGGCGCGTTCCCGCTTTGACAAGGAAAAGGCTGAGAAACGTCTTCATATCGTCGAAGGTTTGATTCGCGTCATCTCCATCTTGGATGAAGTCATTGCTCTTATCCGTGCTTCTGAGAATAAGGCTGACGCCAAGGAAAACCTCAAAGTCAGCTATGATTTTACAGAAGAGCAGGCTGAGGCCATCGTTACCTTGCAACTGTACCGTTTGACCAATACAGACGTAGTTGTCTTGCAGGAAGAAGAAGCAGAACTTCGTGAAAAGATTGCCATGCTGGCGGCTATTATCGGTGATGAGCGGACTATGTACAATCTCATGAAGAAAGAACTTCGTGAAGTCAAGAAGAAATTTGCGACTCCACGTTTGAGTACTTTAGAAGACACTGCGAAAGCAATCGAGATTGATACAGCTAGTTTGATTGCTGAGGAGGATACCTATGTCAGCGTGACCAAGGCAGGTTACATCAAGCGTACTAGTCCACGTTCCTTTGCAGCCTCCACTCTGGAAGAAATTGGCAAGCGTGATGATGACCGTTTGATCTTTGTACAAGCTGCCAAGACAACCCAGCATCTTTTGATGTTCACGACCCTTGGAAATGTCATCTATCGACCAATCCATGAATTGGCAGATATTCGCTGGAAGGATATCGGAGAGCATCTGAGCCAGAACATTACAAACTTTGAAACTAACGAAGAAATCCTTTATGTGGAAGTCGTGGATCAGTTTGATGATGCGACAACCTACTTTACTGCAACTCGTCTCGGTCAAATTAAACGGGTAGAACGCAAAGAATTCACTCCATGGCGAACCTACAAGTCTAAGTCTGTCAAGTATGCTAAGCTCAAAGACGATACAGATCAGATTGTAGCAGTGGCTCCGATTAAACTAGATGATGTTCTTTTGATTAGCCAAAATGGTTATGCCCTTCGTTTCAATATCGAAGAGGTTCCAGTTGTCGGTGCTAAGGCTGCAGGTGTCAAAGCTATGAACCTGAAAGCAGATGATGTCCTCCAATCCGCCTTTATCTGTAACACCTCATCCTTCTACCTCTTGACCCAACGTGGAAGTTTGAAACGTGTTTCTATTGACGAAATTCCGGCAACAAGCCGTGCCAAACGAGGTTTACAAGTCTTGCGTGAGTTGAAAAACAAACCGCACCGTGTCTTCTTGGCTGGAGCAGTTGCAGAACAAGATTTCGTTGGTGACCTCTTTAGTACAGAAGTGGACGGGAACGACCAAACTCTGCTTGTTCAATCCAACAAAGGAACAATCTATCAAAGCCGATTGCAAGACTTGAATATGTCAGAACGGACTAGTAACGGAAGCTTCATTTCTGACACGATTTCAGATGAAGAAGTTTTTGACGCGTATCTTCAGGAAACTTATACAGAATTTGAATCTAAGAAATGATAAAAACAATGAAAAGCTTTTCATTGAAAAATTTCTTAAGTTATAGATTTAAGAGTTGAATTTGATTATATATACAAAAACGAACAGTGCTACGTCCCAACTGATAGGGACGTAAGCCTGGTCGTTTTCTTGTTTTTATTGGTATAGACCACTCGGCTTTTGAATATTTATATGTTAATGTGTTAGCAACTATATGAGTTGACCTAATAAAAAATACTAGCTTTTTTAAGAAAACGATTGCGTCTATAATATTTTTATGATATAATCTTGTCGTTTAAAGAAAGCGCGCTTAAGAAATAATTAGCTCAAATATATTAAAGGAGTTTTGTATGATTAAAAATAAAGGGATTAGTAAGCGTAGTATTGGAGTATGTGGCGTTGCCATTGCAACATTTTTACTAGGTTCTGGACTAATTTTTCAATCAAATGTAGTAAAAGCTACAGAGCCAAGTGTGGCTGCAGTTTCTGGTGAAAACATTGCTGCTCACAAACCTGCAAGTCAGAGTTCAATTGCTTATGGAGGAGAAGCGTCTAGAGCGGTTGACGGCAATCGTGATAACGCATGGAGCCACCGTTCCGTTACCCATACAGATTTTCAAGATCATTCTTGGTGGAAAGTTGATCTAGCAAAAGAAGAAGGTGTGGGAACTGTTCGTATTTACAATCGTGGAGATGGAGTTGTAGCGAATCGTTTATCTAATTTTGATGTTATCTTGTTGGATAAAGATGGTAAGGAAGTGGCTCGTCAACATGTTGATAGTTTAAATAATCAACCAACAATCGATGTTCAATTCTCAGGAGTTAATGCACGATATGTAAAAATTGAATTAAATAAATCTAAAACTCCTCTTAGTTTGGCAGAAGTTGAAGTATATCGTGCTGTAAAAGAAGAAAAAGTAGTAGCAGATAAGAAAACAGAAGACAAAGCTAAAAAAGATTATACTGTAGAACTAAATAACTATTTGTTTGGCTTGAATTATGATAAAACAAATATTTTAACTAGACGAGGCGAGGCAATAGAAAATTACACGAATACAAGCACAAAACAACAAGGAAGTGAATTTGTGGTTGTGGAAAAAGTGAAGAAGAACCTTTCTAGTGGTCACGCTGATGTTGCCATTAATGGTAACGGAGATATTTTCCTAGGTGCTTTGTTTAAAGCAAATCAAGATCTTCTAGAAAATAAACCACAACAAATTAGTTTAGATCGTAGCAAAGGTAGAATCAGTGTTGATTTACCAGGAATGGTAGGCGGAGATAGCTATGTAGATGCTAATCCAACTGCAAGTGGTATGCAGGAAGGTGTGAATACCTTGTTAAACCGTTGGCATGAAAAATATGCTGCAAAAAATCCTGCTCCAGCACGTATGCAGTACGAATCAACTTCTGCTTACAGCATGAATCAATTGAAAGCAAAATTCGGAAGTGATTTTGAAAAAGTCGGTGTTAATTTGAAAATTGATTTTGAAGCTGTCAATAAAGGTGAAAAACAAATTGAGGTAGTTGATTTTAAACAAGTTTACTATACTGCAAACTTTGATGCTCCAAAAAATCCATCAGATGTATTTGCTCCAGGAGTAACAGTTGATCAATTGAAAGCACGTGGAATTGATGAAAATACTCCTCCTGTATATGTATCAAGCGTGTCATACGGACGTCAAATGTATGTTAAGTTTGAAACAACAAGCAAGAGTACCGAGTTGAAAGCAGCAATCAATGCTGTAATCAAAGGTGTGCCTATTAAAGCTGAATCTGAATGGGCGCGTGTCTTGAAGAATACAACTGTAACAGTTTCAATCGTAGGTGGAAATGCTGATGGCGCTGCACGCGTTGTGACAGGTACAGTAGAAGATTTGAAGAAATTGATTCAAGAAGGAGCTACTTTCAGTACGCAAAACCCTGCTGTTCCAATTTCTTACAAAACTGCATTTTTGAAAGATAATCAAGTAGCTACAATTCAAAGTAATACAGACTACATTGAAACAAAAGTGACTTCATACAAAAATGGTTACCTCAATTTACAACATAAGGGAGCTTATATTGCTCGTTACTATGTTTACTGGGATGAAGTAACTTATGATAAGGATGGAATTGAAAGTATTCGTTCACGTCAGTGGGAGCATAACGGCAAGAACAGAACAGCTGGCTTCCAAACTGAACTTCAATTTAAAGGAAATGTACGTAATATACGCGTGAAGATTCAAGAAAAAACAGGTCTTGTTTGGGAACCATGGCGTACAGTTTATAATCGCACAGACCTTCCTCTTGTTCAAAAACGTACAATTATTAACTCAGGTACAACAATCAGACCAAAATACGATGAAAAAGTTGAAAACAACTAATTCTCACTTGTAAAAATAATTAGTTATACTAATGAACTGAACCCCAAAAGTTAGTCCAAATTCTAACTCTTGGGGTGTTTTTCTGTGTCTTGTTTTATAAGCAGTTTACATATAAGTATATATATTAATTGTTCTTGTGAATAGAATTATAGATTTATTAGACCCAAGGTAAGAAGACATCTCTTGTTTTTATATTCAAAGCTATAGCGGTTAATATTTAAGGAGACGTTAAAGTTCAAGTAGCCAATAAGAAGAAATTCTCTTGTAGTTTAAGATTTTTTAGGATAGTTATGAATTTAATTCTAGATAAAGGGATCTATTTTAGGAGTCATTTTCTAGCTTCTTTAGGTAACCATCTCCGAATGGACCTCTTGTGATTCGCATTAGTTTACTTTTTCCATAGGGCATAGGGGTGTGTATAGTAGATATATTTATTGGCAAATGTCTATTCTGTGTTTTATTATGGATATATTTACTTCAATTTCTCCTAAACATTGAGTTTTAACTCATGTTCCTCAAAAAGATGTTTAATGAGGTGAAAATTGGTAAATTTGAGCATAATATCTTGTAAAAAATTCTAAAATCCTATAAAATAAAAAGTGACGGAGGAATTTATGAATGTAAATCAGATTGTACGGATTATTCCTACTTTAAAAGTTAATAATAGAAAATTAAATGAAACCTTTTATATGGAAACCCTCGGTATGAAAGTCTTGTTAGAGGAGTCAGCCTTTCTATCACTAGGTGATCAAACAGGTCTTGAGAAGCTGGTTTTGGAAGAAGCACCAAGCATGCGTACTCGTAAGGTAGAGGGACGAAAAAAACTGGCTAGATTGATTATCAAGGTGGAAAATCCCTTGGAAGTCGAAGGACTCTTATCTAAAACAGATTCGATTCATCAATTATATAAAGGTCAAAATGGCTACGCTTTTGAAATTTTTTCACCAGAAGATGATTTGATTTTGATTCATGCAGAAGATGAGATAGAAAGTCTAGTAGAAGTAGGAGAAAAACCTGAATTTCAAACAAATTTGGAATCAATTTCTTTAAGTAAATTTGAGATTTCTATGGAATTACATCTTCCAACTGATGTCGAAAGTTTCTTGGAATCATTTGAAATTGGGGCGTCACTTGATTTTATCCCAGCTCAGGGGCAGGATTTGATGGTAGAAAATACAGTTACTTGGGATTTATCTATGCTCAAGTTCTTGGTCAATGAATTAGACATAGCAAGTTTACGCCAGAAATTTGAGTCTACCGAATATTTTATTCCTAAGTCTGAAAAATTCTTCCTTGGAAAAGATCGAAATAATGTTGAATTGTGGTTTGAAGAAGTATGAAGTGGACCAAGATTATAAAAAAAATAGAAGAACAAATCGAGGCAGGGATTTATCCCGGAGCCTCTTTTGCGTATTTTAAGGGCAATCAATGGACGGAGTTCTATCTAGGTCAGAGTGATCCAGAGTATGGCTTACAGACTGAGGTAGGACTAGTTTACGATCTAGCCAGTGTCAGCAAGGTTGTTGGGGTTGGCACAGTTTGTACCTTCTTGTGGGAAAAAGGTCAATTAGATATTGATAGACTGGTAATAGATTTTTTACCTGAGAGTGATTATTCAGACATCACTATTCGCCAGCTCTTGACTCATGCAACAGACCTTGATCCGTTTATTCCCAATCGTGATCTTTTAACAGCCCCTGAATTAAAGGAATCTATGTTTCATCTCAACAGACGAAGTCAATCAGCCTTTCTTTATTCGGATGTCCATTTTTTGCTGTTAGGTTTTATCTTGGAAAGAATCTTTGATCAAGATTTGGATGTAATTTTACAGGAGCAAGTTTGGAATCCTTGGGAAATGACGGAAACCCAGTTTGGTCCTGTTGAGTTTGCTGTTCCAACAGTCAGAGGTGTAGAGGCCGGTATGGTACATGATCCCAAGGCTCGCCTTCTGGGCAGACATGCAGGTAGTGCTGGTTTGTTTTCGACTGTAAAGGATTTACAAATCTTTTTAGAACACTATTTAGCAGATGATTTTGCAAGAGATATGAGTCAAGATTTTTCTCCTTTGGATGATAAGGAACGTTCTTTGGCATGGAATTTGGAAGGAGATTGGCTAGACCATACGGGCTATACAGGTACCTTTATCATGTGTAATCGTCAGAAGCAAGAAGCGGCTATTTTCCTATCGAATCGTACCTATGAAAAGGATGAGCGGGCTCAATGGATATTAGACCGCAATCAAGTGATGGACTTGATTCGTAAAGAAGAGTAAGGAGAGACATGTCAAATAGTTTAAAAGGGACTCTATTAACAGTTGTGGCTGGTATTGCTTGGGGCTTGTCTGGAACGAGTGGCCAATACCTGATGGCACACGGAATTTCGGCTTTAGTTTTAACTAACTTACGACTTTTAATCGCTGGCGGGATTCTCATGCTCTTGGCTTATGCTACTGCAAAGGATAAAATGCTGGCCTTTTTAAAGGATAGAAAGAGTTTGCTGTCTCTTCTTATTTTTGCTCTAATTGGTCTGTTTCTCAATCAATTCGCCTATCTGTCTGCTATTCAGGAGAGCAATGCAGGAACAGCGACGGTGCTTCAGTATGTTTGTCCTGTCGGGATTTTAATTTATAGCTGTATCAAGGATAAGGTGGCGCCGACACTTGGAGAGATAGTTTCTATCATATTAGCTATCGGAGGAACCTTCCTGATTGCAACACATGGGCAGCTGGATCAGTTATCCATGACACCTGATGGCTTGTTCTGGGGGCTCTTTTCTGCCTTAACTTATGCACTTTATATCATTTTGCCCATAGCCTTGATTAAGAAGTGGGGGAGCAGTTTGGTCATTGGTGTGGGAATGGTTATAGCAGGTTTGGTTGCCCTTCCTTTTACGGGAGTTCTAGAGGCTACTATCCCAACTAGTCTTGATTTCCTTCTTGCGTTTGCGGGCATTATCCTTATCGGAACTGTCTTTGCCTATACAGCCTTCCTAAAAGGAGCCAGTCTGATAGGACCGGTTAAGTCAAGTTTGCTGGCTTCAATTGAGCCAATCTCTGCGGTTTTCTTTGCCTTCCTAATCATGAATGAACAATTTTATCCCATTGATTTTCTTGGTATGGCAATGATATTATTTGCTGTAACCTTGATTTCTTTGAAAGATTTACTCTTGGAAAAATAAAAAGACTCTTTGTCGTTCGTGACAGAGAGTTTTTGCCTAGTAATCTAATTGTTTTCAAGATAAAATTCAAAACGTTCGCCTACATATTGACTTTTTACATATTCAAAAGCTGTCCCATCTTCTAGGTAGGAGACCTGAGTCAGTCCAAGAATAGCATGTCCTTTTTCAACTTCCAAATAGTGAGCGATCTTTTCTTTAGCGAGGCGAGCATAAATAGTCTGCTGTGATTTGCCAATACGGTAGCCATATTTTTGCAGTGTTTGGAAGAAATGACTGGTGATTTCTTCTTTTTTAAAGTCCTTAATGAATTTTTCAGGAATAGAAGCAACTTCATAAACCAGGGGGACTTGGTCGGCATAGCGAACACGTTCCATTCGGATAATATTTTCTGTTGGAGAAATTCCTAACTTGGCAACTTCTTGCTCATTTGGAATAGTTCTTCTGTAGGAAATAAGTTGACTGGAAGGAACTTTCCCTTGTGATTTAACAATTTCAGTAAAACTGGTTGTCCCTCGCATCTTTTCTTGTACTCGAGTACTGGACACAAATGTGCCGCTCCCTACCCTGCGTTCCAAAACGCCTTCTTCGACTAAGAGAGATACAGCTTGACGAAGGGTCATGCGGCTGACCTCAAATTGTTCAGCCAAATCTCTTTCACTCGGCAGCCTCTCACCGATGGCCCAACGGTGATCGTCAATATCCTTTTTAATCTGATCATGGATTTTCATATAAGCTGGTAGCATATTTTCACTTCATTTCTATCTTTTCTCTATTGTACCTTAATAAACAAGAAAAAGTCAAACTTCGCCTTGTTTAGTTGGTAATTCGCCCTTATTTGTGATAGAATATTGAAAAAAGATATTTCTTTTGAGAAAGGAAAAAGATGAGCAACATTTCAACTGATTTGCAAGATGTAGAAAAAATCATCGTACTGGACTATGGTAGCCAATACAACCAGCTGATTTCACGCCGTATCCGTGAGATTGGTGTTTTTTCAGAACTAAAGAGCCATAAAATTTCAGCTGCTGAAGTTCGTGAAATCAATCCTGTAGGAATTATCCTTTCAGGTGGTCCAAACTCTGTATACGAAGATGGTTCATTCGATATTGACCCAGAAATCTTCGAACTCGGAATTCCTATTTTGGGAATTTGTTACGGTATGCAGTTATTGACCCATAAACTTGGAGGAAAGGTTGTCCCTGCAGGTGATGCCGGGAATCGTGAATACGGTCAATCAACCCTAACTCACACACCATCAGCGCTTTTTGAATCAACACCTGATGAACAGACTGTTTTGATGAGCCATGGTGATGCTGTAACAGAGATTCCTGCTGATTTCGTTCGCACTGGAACTTCAGCTGACTGTCCATACGCAGCTATCGAAAATCCAGATAAACACATTTACGGTATCCAATTCCACCCAGAAGTTCGTCATTCTGTATACGGTAATGATATCCTTCGTAACTTTGCCCTTAACATCTGTAAGGCTAAAGGCGACTGGACAATGGATAACTTCATTGACATGCAGATTCAAAAAATCCGTGAAACAGTCGGTGACAAACGTGTCCTTCTTGGTCTATCAGGTGGGGTAGACTCATCTGTCGTTGGAGTTCTTCTCCAAAAGGCTATTGGCGATCAATTAATCTGTATCTTCGTCGACCATGGTCTTCTTCGTAAAGGAGAAGCGGATCAAGTTATGGACATGCTTGGTGGTAAGTTTGGTTTGAATATTGTCAAAGCAGACGCTGCTAAGCGTTTCCTTGACAAACTTGCTGGTGTTTCTGACCCTGAACAAAAACGTAAAATCATCGGTAACGAGTTTGTCTATGTATTTGATGACGAAGCCAGCAAGCTCAAAGATGTGAAATTCCTTGCTCAAGGTACTTTATATACAGACGTTATCGAGTCTGGTACGGATACAGCCCAAACTATCAAGTCACACCACAACGTGGGTGGTCTTCCAGAAGACATGCAGTTTGAATTGATTGAACCACTCAACACTCTTTATAAAGACGAAGTTCGTGCCCTTGGTACAGAGCTTGGTATGCCAGACCATATCGTATGGCGCCAACCATTCCCAGGACCAGGACTTGCTATCCGTGTTATGGGTGAAATCACTGAAGAAAAGCTAGAAACAGTTCGTGAGTCAGACGCTATTCTTCGTGAGGAAATTGCTAAAGCAGGTCTTGACCGCGATATTTGGCAATACTTCACTGTTAACACAGGCGTTCGTTCAGTCGGTGTTATGGGTGACGGTCGTACTTATGACTATACGATTGCAATCCGTGCTATCACTTCTATCGATGGTATGACTGCTGATTTTGCCAAAATTCCATGGGAAGTACTTCAAAAAATATCAGTACGTATCGTAAATGAAGTGGATCATGTTAACCGTATCGTCTACGATATCACAAGTAAACCACCTGCAACAGTTGAGTGGGAATAGTCATCTAAGGACTCATTTATGTATTTTTACTAGCCAGTATCTTTGGATACTGGTTTTTGCTTTCCTAGACTTTTTGACTACTTGTTAAAACTAGGTTAATTTTCGACAGTTTAATAGTTATTATGTAAAGCTTAAAAGATTAGAATTGTCAAAACAATCTTTCTAGGCTTGATTTTATAACTTATTTGCTATAAAATGAGAAGGAAAAACGTCAAACTTTTATATTGCAAATAGGAGAAAACATGACAAAAACATTAAAACGTCCTGAGGTTTTATCACCTGCAGGGACTTTAGAGAAGCTAAAAGTAGCTGTTCAGTATGGAGCAGATGCTGTCTTTATCGGTGGTCAGGCCTATGGTCTTCGTAGCCGTGCAGGTAACTTTACCTTTGAACAGATGGAAGAAGGCGTGCAGTTTGCGGCTAAGTATGGAGCTAAGGTCTATGTAGCTGCCAATATGGTTATGCACGAAGGAAATGAAGCTGGTGCTGGTGAGTGGTTCCGTAAACTGCGTGATATCGGGATTGCAGCAGTTATCGTATCTGACCCTGCCTTGATTATGATTGCAGCGACAGAAGCGCCTGGTCTTGAAATCCACCTCTCTACCCAAGCAAGTGCGACTAACTATGAAACTCTTGAGTTTTGGAAAGAACTGGGCTTAACTCGTGTTGTTTTGGCGCGTGAGGTTTCAATGGAAGAATTAGCTGAAATTCGCAAACGTACAGATGTTGAGATTGAAGCCTTTGTCCATGGAGCTATGTGTATTTCTTACTCTGGTCGTTGTACCCTTTCTAACCACATGAGTATGCGTGATGCTAACCGTGGTGGTTGCTCTCAATCTTGCCGTTGGAAATACGACCTTTACGATATGCCATTTGGTCAAGAACGCAAGAGCTTGAAAGGTGAAATTCCTGAAGAATTTTCAATGTCAGCCGTTGATATGTCTATGATTGACCATATTCCAGATATGATTGAAAATGGAGTGGACAGTCTTAAGATTGAAGGTCGTATGAAGTCTATTCACTACGTATCAACAGTAACCAACTGCTACAAGGCGGCTGTGGATGCATATCTTGAAAGTCCTGAAAAGTTTGAAGCGATCAAACAAGACTTGGTGGACGAGATGTGGAAGGTTGCCCAACGTGAATTAGCAACAGGTTTCTACTATGGTACACCATCTGAAAATGAGCAGTTGTTTGGTGCTCGTCGTAAAATTCCTGAGTATAAGTTTGTCGCTGAAGTGGTTTCCTATGATGATGCGACACAAACGGCAACAATTCGTCAACGGAACGTCATTAATGAAGGCGACCAAGTTGAGTTTTATGGCCCAGGTTTCCGTCATTTTGAAACTTATATTGAAGATTTGCACGATGCTAAAGGTAATAAAATCGACCGTGCTCCAAATCCAATGGAGCTATTGACAATCAAGGTTCCACAACCTGTTCAAGCAGGAGACATGGTTCGTGCATTAAAAGAAGGACTCATCAATCTTTATAAGGAAGATGGAACCAGTGTCACAGTTCGAGCTTAATAAGCAAGCAGGAGCTGAAAGATTTCTCGTTGCTTTCCCTTTAATCCTGCTCACTAAAAGAAAAGAAGTTAAAGAAAATATATTTATTTCCATCCGAGATTTCATCTCGGATTTTTTTCATCATTTTTCAGAAAGGCCTAGATAATGGTCGGATTTATTACAAGTTTTTTCCAAAGTTTCCTATATAATAAACTCAAAAATAGTAAAATTGTAAATAATTTCCATTAAACGCTTTCAATGTTGGTAAAAAGTTGACAAATTGAATTTTTAGGACTAAACTAAGTAAGTAAATTTTAATTAAAAGGAGAATTCATCATGAATTTAACATTTTTCGGTCTATGTCTTGCCTGTATGGGTGTATCTCTTGGTGAAGGGTTATTGATGAATGGTTTGTTGAAATCGGTAGCTCGCCAACCAGATATTATCGCTGAGTTTCGTAGCTTGATGTTTTTAGGGGTTGCCTTTATTGAAGGAACTTTCTTCGTAACTCTTGTCTTCTCATTTATTATTAAATAACGAAATATAAATTGGAGAAGGGAGAATGTTAGATGGAAGAAAGTATCAATCCAACCATCAATATTGGTCCTGTTACCTTTGATTTAACTTTGACAGCCTTGACTTTGCTGTCTGTGTTTCTGATTTTTGCATTTATCTATTGGGCAAGTCGTAATATGACATTAAAGCCCAAAGGTAAACAAAATGTACTAGAGTATCTCTATGATTTTGTAATTGGATTTACAGAACCTAACCTTGGTTCCCACTACATAAAAGATTACTCACTCTTTTACTTATGTTTATTTCTTTTTATGGTCATCGCCAATAATCTTGGTTTGATGGCTAAACTTCAAACAACAGATGGGACAAACCTTTGGACATCGCCAACTGCAAATCTTTCATTTGACCTTGTCTTGTCTTTCTGTATTATTGTGATGGCGCATGTTGAGGGGATTCGTCGTCGTGGGATTAAACAATACCTAAAAGGTTTTGTAACTCCTGCATTTATGACACCGATGAATCTACTTGAAGAAATCACGAATTTCCTTTCTCTTGCTTTGCGGATTTTTGGGAATATCTTTGCAGGTGAAGTAATGACAAGCTTGCTTCTATTACTTTCACATCAGGCTATTTTTTGGTATCCAATCGCATTTGGGACAAACTTAGTTTGGACTGCATTTTCCGTGTTCATTTCTTGTGTACAAGCCTATGTCTTTACACTATTATCCTCTATGTACCTAGGAAATAAAATTAATGATGAAGAGTAGAAAGGAGTAACTGATGCACGTAACAGTAGGTGAATTAATTGGTAATTTTATTTTAATCGCTGGCTCTTTTATCCTTTTGCTAGTCTTGATTAAAAAATTTGCATGGTCTAATATTACAGGCATTTTCGAAGAAAGAGCTGAAAAAATTGCTTCAGATATTGATAGAGCTGAAGAAGCACGTCAAAAAGCGGAAGTATTGGCTCAAAAACGCGAAGATGAATTGGCTGGTAGCCGTAAAGAAGCTAAGACAATCATTGAAAATGCAAAGGAAACAGCTGAGAAAAGTAAGGCTAGTATTTTAGCAGATGCTAAACTAGAAGCAGGACGCTTAAAAGAAAAAGCAAATCAAGAAATTGCTCAAAACAAAGCTGAAGCTTTACAAAGCGTTAAGGGTGAGGTAGCAGATTTGACCATCAGCTTAGCTGGTAAAATTATCTCACAAAACCTTGATGGTCATGCCCATAAAGAACTCATTGATCAGTATATCGATCAGCTAGGAGAAGCTTAATGGACAAGAAAACAGTAAAGGTAATTGAAAAATACAGCATGCCTTTTGTCCAATTGGTACTTGAAAAAGGAGAAGAAGACCGCATTTTTTCAGATTTGACTCAAATCAAGCAAGTTGCTGAAGAAACAGGTTTACCTTCTTTTTTAAAAAAAGTGGCAGTAGACGAGTCTGACAAGGAAAAAACGATTGCTTTCTTCCAAGACTCAGTGTCACCTTTATTGCAAAACTTGATCCAGGTTCTGGCATACAACCACAGAGCAAATCTTTTTTATGATGTGCTTGTAGATTGCTTGAACCGACTTGAAAAAGAAACAAATCGATTTGAAGTGACGGTTACTTCTGCTCATCCTTTAACAGATGAACAAAAGAGTCGCTTGCTCCCTTTGATTGAGAAAAAAATGTCTCTGAAAGTAAGGAGTGTAAAAGAACAAATCGATGAAAGTCTCATTGGTGGTTTTGTCATTTTTGCCAATCACAAGACAATTGATGTGAGTATTAAACAACAACTTAAAGTTGTTAAAGAAAATTTGAAATAGAAAGTGGTGTTCTTTTGGCAATTAACGCACAAGAAATCAGCGCTTTAATTAAGCAACAAATTGAAAATTTCAAACCCAATTTTGATGTGACTGAAACAGGTGTTGTAACCTATATCGGGGATGGTATCGCGCGTGCTCACGGCCTTGAAAATGCCATGAGTGGAGAGTTGTTGATTTTTGAAAACGGCTCTTATGGTATGGCTCAAAACTTGGAGTCAACAGACGTTGGTATTATCATCCTAGGTGACTTTACAGATATCCGTGAAGGCGATACAATCCGCCGTACAGGTAAAATCATGGAAGTCCCAGTAGGTGAGAGTCTGATTGGTCGTGTTGTGGATCCACTCGGTCGTCCAGTTGACGGTCTTGGAGAAATCCACACTGATAAAACTCGTCCAGTAGAAGCGCCAGCTCCTGGTGTTATGCAACGTAAGTCTGTATCAGAACCATTGCAAACTGGTTTGAAAGCTATTGACGCCCTTGTACCGATTGGCCGTGGTCAACGTGAGTTGATTATCGGTGACCGTCAGACAGGGAAAACAACCATTGCGATTGATACAATCTTGAACCAAAAAGGTCAAGATATGATCTGTATCTACGTAGCGATTGGACAAAAAGAATCAACAGTTCGTACGCAAGTAGAAACACTTCGTCAGTACGGTGCCTTGGACTACACAATCGTTGTAACAGCCTCTGCTTCACAACCATCTCCATTGCTTTTCCTAGCTCCTTATGCTGGGGTTGCCATGGCGGAAGAGTTTATGTACCAAGGTAAGCATGTTTTGATTGTTTATGATGATTTATCAAAACAAGCGGTAGCTTATCGTGAACTCTCTCTCTTGCTTCGTCGTCCTCCAGGTCGTGAAGCCTTCCCAGGGGATGTTTTCTACCTTCATAGCCGTTTGCTTGAGCGCTCAGCTAAGGTTTCTGATGAACTTGGTGGTGGATCAATTACAGCCCTACCATTTATCGAGACACAAGCAGGAGATATCTCTGCCTATATCGCAACCAACGTGATTTCTATCACTGATGGACAAATTTTCCTTGGCGATGGTCTCTTCAATGCAGGTATTCGTCCAGCCATCGATGCGGGTTCATCTGTATCTCGTGTAGGTGGTTCTGCACAAATCAAAGCCATGAAGAAGGTTGCCGGTACACTTCGTATCGACCTTGCTTCATATCGTGAGTTGGAAGCCTTCACTAAGTTTGGTTCTGACTTGGATGCGGCAACACAGGCTAAGTTGAACCGTGGACGTCGTACCGTTGAAGTTTTGAAACAACCTGTTCACAAACCATTACCTGTTGAGAAACAAGTAACCATTCTTTATGCTTTGACACATGGTTTCTTGGATACTGTTCCAGTAGATGACATTGTTCGTTTCGAGGAAGAGTTCCATGCCTTCTTTGACGCTCAACATCCAGAGATTTTAGAAACCATTCGTGATACAAAAGACTTGCCAGAAGAAGCAATCTTGGATGCTGCGATTACAGAGTTTCTCAATCAAACCAGCTTCCAATAAGAATAGAGGTGTCAGATGGCAGTATCTCTAAATGATATTAAAACAAAAATCGCCTCAACAAAAAATACGAGTCAAATCACTAATGCCATGCAAATGGTATCGGCTGCTAAGCTAGGTCGCTCTGAAGAAGCTGCTCGTAACTTCCAAGTATACGCTCAAAAAGTTCGCAAGCTCTTGACAGATATCCTTCATGGTAATGGTTCTGGTGGTTCAACCAATCCGATGTTGATTAGCCGTCCCGTGAAGAAGACAGGCTATATCGTCATTACTTCAGATCGCGGTTTGGTTGGAGGGTATAATTCTTCTATTCTGAAAGCCGTTATGGAGTTGAAAGAAGAATACCACCCAGACGGTACAGGTTTTGAAATGATCTGTATCGGTGGAATGGGAGCTGATTTCTTTAAGGCTCGTGGTATTCAACCACTTTATGAACTACGTGGCTTGGCAGACCAACCTAGCTTTGATGAAGTTCGTAAGATCATTTCAAAAACTGTTGAAATGTACCAAAATGAACTTTTTGATGAACTCTATGTCTGCTACAATCACCATGTCAATACGCTAACAAGTCAAATGCGTGTGGAACAAATGCTTCCGATTGTTGACTTGGATCCAAATGAAGCAGATGAAGAGTATAGCTTGACTTTTGAATTGGAAAACAGCCGAGAAGAAATTTTGGAGCAGTTGTTGCCTCAGTTTGCAGAAAGTATGATTTACGGGGCTATTATCGATGCCAAGACAGCTGAAAATGCTGCCGGTATGACAGCCATGCAAACAGCGACAGATAATGCTAAGAAAGTCATCAATGATTTGACAATTCAGTATAACCGTGCCAGACAGGCGGCGATTACACAAGAAATTACAGAAATCGTAGCAGGAGCTAGTGCCTTAGAATAGGCTCTAGTCCAGCTCGTATGAAAATGAACTTAGGACCTAGTTGAGCTAGGGACCGACAGTATCTTATATAGAATAGGAGAAGGAGATGAGTTCAGGTAAAATTGCTCAGGTTATCGGACCCGTTGTAGACGTCTTGTTTGCAGCAGGGGAAAAACTTCCTGAGATTAACAATGCACTTGTCGTCTACAAAAATGACGAAAGAAAAACAAAAATCGTCCTTGAAGTAGCCTTGGAGTTGGGAGATGGTATGGTTCGTACTATCGCCATGGAATCAACAGATGGTTTGACTCGTGGAATGGAAGTATTGGACACAGGTCGTCCAATCTCTGTACCAGTAGGTAAAGAAACTTTGGGACGTGTCTTCAACGTTTTGGGAGATACCATTGACTTGGAAGCTCCTTTTACAGAAGATGCAGAGCGTCAGCCAATTCATAAAAAAGCTCCAACTTTTGATGAGTTGTCTACCTCTTCTGAAATCCTTGAAACAGGGATTAAGGTTATCGACCTTCTTGCCCCTTACCTTAAAGGTGGGAAGGTTGGACTTTTCGGTGGTGCCGGAGTTGGTAAAACTGTCTTGATCCAAGAATTGATTCACAACATTGCCCAAGAACACGGTGGTATCTCAGTATTTACTGGTGTTGGGGAACGTACTCGTGAGGGGAATGACCTTTACTGGGAAATGAAAGAATCAGGTGTTATCGAGAAAACAGCCATGGTATTTGGTCAGATGAATGAGCCACCAGGAGCACGTATGCGTGTTGCCCTTACTGGTTTGACAATCGCTGAATACTTCCGTGATGTAGAAGGCCAAGACGTGCTTCTCTTTATCGATAATATCTTCCGTTTCACTCAGGCTGGTTCAGAAGTATCTGCCCTTTTGGGTCGTATGCCATCAGCCGTTGGTTACCAACCAACACTTGCTACAGAAATGGGTCAATTGCAAGAGCGTATCACATCAACTAAGAAGGGTTCTGTAACCTCTATCCAGGCTATCTATGTGCCAGCGGATGACTATACTGACCCAGCGCCAGCAACAGCCTTCGCTCACTTGGATTCAACAACCAACTTGGAACGTAAGTTGGTACAATTGGGTATCTACCCTGCCGTTGACCCACTCGCTTCAAGTTCACGTGCTTTGGCACCTGAAATCGTTGGAGAAGAGCACTATGCAGTTGCTGCAGAAGTAAAACGTGTTCTTCAACGTTACCATGAGTTGCAAGATATCATTGCTATCCTTGGTATGGATGAACTTTCTGATGAAGAAAAGACCTTGGTTGCTCGTGCCCGCCGTATCCAGTTCTTCTTGTCACAAAACTTCAACGTTGCGGAACAATTTACTGGTCAGCCAGGTTCTTATGTTCCAGTTGCTGAAACTGTACGTGGCTTTAAGGAAATCCTTGATGGTAAACATGACCACTTGCCAGAAGATGCCTTCCGTGGTGTAGGTTCTATCGAAGATGTGATTGCAAAAGCTGAAAAAATGGGATTTTAAGAGGTGATCTATGGCTCAGTTAACTGTCCAGATCGTGACACCAGATGGTCTCGTCTATGATCACCATGCCAGCTATGTATCAGTTCGAACTCTGGATGGTGAGATGGGGATCTTGCCACGACATGAAAATATGATTGCGGTTTTAGCAGTTGATGAAGTAAAGGTAAAACGTATTGATGATGAAGATCACGTGAACTGGATTGCAGTAAACGGAGGCGTTATTGAAATTGCCAATAATACCATCACAATCGTTGCTGATTCTGCAGAACGTGCTCGTGATATCGATGTTAGCCGTGCAGAACGTGCTAAGCTTCGTGCGGAGCGCGAAATCGAAGAAGCCCACGAAAAACACTTGATTGATCAAGAGCGTCGTGCTAAGATTGCTTTACAACGTGCTATTAATCGTATCAATGTCGGAAAAAGACTATAAGAAAAAATGAACTTGAGTTACCAAGTTCATTTTTTCTGTTTTCTTAAGGAGCAAAACTGATGCAGACTGCTTCTGGTACATGGAAGTCGTTAGAAAGTTCTGCTAGACGACCAGTTTCAGGATTACGTTTAAAGACGGTCGCATTGTCAGAGTCTTGATGGACAGCAATGACAAATTCTTGGTCTGGTGTCAAATCAAAATCACGTGGAGTCTGACCATGAGTAGGAACGATTTCTAACAATTCTAGACTACCGTCTGCAAGAATTGTATATACTGCGATAGAATCATGGCCACGGTTAGAAGCGTAGAGGTATTTACCATCTTTAGAGAGACGAATAGCAGCAGTTCCATTAAAGCTTTCATAACCGTCTGGTAGAGTTGAAATGACCTGCATGCGTTCAAATTCGCCAACACCATCGTAGATTAAAACTTCGATAGTGCTATTGAGTTCACAAATCAGATAAGCGATTTTATAGTGATTATGGAAAATGATATGACGTGAGCCTGCTCCTGGCTGGCTGTGATAGGTATAGAGCTTAGATAATTTCCCTTCTTGATCAAGGTCATAAGTGATGACTTGGTCAGTACCCAAATCACAGGTCACTAGATAGTGGTCAGGTGTTAAGTCTGTAAAGTGAACATGGGGTGAAGCTTGATTCTCATGTGGACCTTGGCCACTGTGTTGATCCACATCACTAAGTAGAAGACTACCGTCTTCCTGACGTTTATAAACAAGTACCTGTCCTTTATGGTAGTTGGCAGCATATACCAAATCACGCTTTTCATCCACAGCAACATAACAGTGGGGAGCTCCTTCTTCAACGACATGATTTAATAAAGTCCCATCAGTTTGATAGGCTGCAATTCCCCCCTTATTGTCTTGACTACCAACGGTGTATAGATGTTGGTGTTGGTCAAATGCCAGGTAGGTTGGACTTGGCTCAGCTGCAAAAAGTTCTAGATTTGAAAGCTGACCAGTTTCTGTATCAAAGTCTGCCTTGTAAATCCCTTGGGAAGTACGGCGTGTATAAGTTCCAAAATAAACAGTTTCTTTCATAACTTTACCTCTATATAAAGATAAGACTATTATATCACAAAAATGGTAGTTGGAGGAATTCTATAACACATAATTAAACATAATAAAATATTAAATTTAACTTGTTTTTGTATTGATTTCCTTTTGAAAAGTGCTATAATAATCCTATACAAATTGCAAAGGAGTTTTTTATGAAAAAACGTGTTTTCTTAGCAGCAGGAGTTGCTGTACTCTCGGCAGCTGTTCTAGCAGCTTGTTCATCTGGTAATGGGAATAAGGAAGCAACTAAACCAGTTACTTATGCCTATGTATTTTCATCAGATCCTGTAACTCTGGATTATACAGTTTCTGGGCAAAAGTCTACAAAACAGATTACTGGTAATGTCATTGATGGACTACTGGAAAATGATCAATATGGGAATCTAGTACCATCAGTTGCAGAAGATTGGACTGTTTCCAAAGATGGTTTGACTTATACCTATAAAATTCGTAAGGGTATCAAGTGGTATACCAATGAAGGCGAAGAATATGGAGAAGTTAAGGCTCAGGATTTTGTGACTGGTCTAAAACACGCAGCTGACAAGAAATCAGAAGGACTTTATCTTGTACAGGATTCTATTAAAGGATTGAATGACTATATCAATGGGAAAACAACGGATTTTTCTACTGTTGGTGTAAAAGCAACAGACGATTATACTGTAGTCTATACTTTAAACCATCCAGAATCTTTCTGGAATTCGAAGACAACAATAGGAGTTCTTGCTCCTGTTAGTGAAGACTTTTTAACTTCTAAAGGAGATGACTTTGGTAAGGCGACTGATGTAACAAGCATTCTCTACAATGGGGCTTATCTTCTAAAAGGTCTTACATCTAAATCTTCTATAGAAATGACCAAAAATCAAAACTATTGGGATAAACAAAATGTCTTTATTGATGATATTAAGTTGTCTTACTTTGATGGTCAGGATGCAGACTCTCTTGGACGTGGTTTTGATGAAGGAAATTATCCTGCAGCACCTCTCTTTAAAAACTCTGCTAACTATGAACGGCTAAAAGAAAAATACAAAGATAACATTATTTATAGTCAACAACAAGGAACTACTTTCTATATTTCGACGAATATTGACCGTGTTGCCTACAATCACACCTCTAAAACAAGTGATGCAGAAAAAACATCTACTAAGAAGGCCTTGCTGAACAAGGATTTCCGTCAATCCTTGGCTTTTGCTACAGATCGTAAAGCAGGTCTCTCTCAAGTATTTGGGGACGAAGTAGCACCGCGTAAATTACGTACAAGTTTAACACCTCCAACATTTGTACAAGTAGGAGAGCAGTCATTTGGGCAAGTAGCTAAGGCAGAATTGGATAAATTAGATGGTGTATGGAAAGATGTTAGTCTTGATGATGCTCAGGATTCACTTCATAATGTAGATAAGGCTAAAGCTAAATTTGAAGCTGCCAAGAAAACTCTTCAAGCTGATGGAGTACAGTTCCCTATTCATTTAGATATTCCAGTATCTTCTACTCGTCCAGAATTTGTGCGTCAAGCTCAATCTTATAAACAATCCGTCGAGGAAGCTCTTGGAGCAGACAATGTTGTAGTTGATATTCAACAAGTTTCTGATGAAGAATTGGCAAGTATGACAATTCTAGCTACTTCTAATACCAATACTGACTGGGATATTAATGCAAATAGTGGATGGGGACCTGATTACGCAGATCCTTCAACTTATCTAGATATATTTGATCCAACATCTGGCCCAAATCTTCTTGGTTCCTTAGGTGTAACACCAGGTAAAGACAGTTCAGCAATCAAAGCAGTTGGTTTAGATAAGTTTAAAGAGTTACTTACGGATGCTAGTGGTGAGAAAACAAATCTTGCAAACCGATATGCCAAATATGCCAAAGCTCAAGCTTGGTTAACAGACAGTGCCTTGGTGATTCCTGTACACTCAGACGGTGCCCAAATGCTAGTAACGAAGAAAGTTCTAGGTACTGGTGCAGGTGGCTGGGTAGGTGATAAGACTAGTGAACATAGCTATAAATACCTTAAACTCCAAGATAAGATTGTCACTACTAAAGAAATGGATGAGTTCCGCAAGAAATTTGCTGAAGAAAAAGCCAAATCAAACGCTGATTATCAGAAAAACTTAGACCGTCATATTCAAGACTAATCGAATCTCCTCTTTTGAGGGGATTTTTTATGTCGCTGTCTCCATGTAAGCACTTTAAAAAAGAGTTATTTTGTTTCAAAAATGGTATAATGAGAGAACGATAGAAAGGAAGTATTTATGGAGCAAAAAGAGAAACATTTTAGCCTATCTTGGTTTTTCAAGTGGTTTTTGGATAACAAGGCCATTACGGTATTTTTGGTAACTTTATTATTGGGACTGAATCTTTTTATTTTAAGTAAGATTAGTTTTCTATTTTCACCTGTTTTAGACTTTTTAGCAGTTGTGATGTTGCCAGTCATTCTATCTGGTTTACTATACTATTTACTGAATCCTATTGTTGATTGGATGGAGAAGCATAAGATTAATCGCGTTATAGCCATTAGTATTGTCTTTGTGATTATCGCCATCTTTATCATTTGGGGCTTGGCAGTAGCTATTCCAAATCTGCAGCGTCAGATCTTAACATTTGCAAGAAATGTACCAATCTATCTCGAAGATGCAGACAGAGTTATTAATGATTTGGTCACCAAGCGTTTGCCAGATGATTTCAGACCTCAATTAGAGCAAGTTTTAACAAACTTCTCTAGTCAGGCTACAGTTTGGGCAAGTAAGGTTTCATCTCAGGCAGTCAATTGGGTGAGTGCCTTTATTAGTGGGGCATCTCAAGTGATTGTTGCCTTGATTATCGTTCCTTTCATGCTCTTTTATCTCTTGCGTGATGGGAAAGGTTTGCGTAACTATTTGACCCAATTCATGCCGACGAAATTGAAGGAGCCTGTTGGACAGGTTTTGTCAGATGTGAATCAACAGTTGTCCAACTATGTTAGAGGGCAAGTAACAGTGGCTATTATTGTAGCGGTAATGTTTATGATTTTCTTCAAGATTATTGGTCTACGCTATGCAGTTACGTTGGGGGTTACTGCTGGTATTTTAAATCTGGTTCCTTATCTGGGTAGCTTCTTAGCCATGCTTCCTGCCCTAGTATTGGGCTTGATTGCTGGGCCAGTCATGCTTTTGAAAGTAGTGATTGTCTTTATCGTAGAACAAACTATTGAAGGCCGTTTTGTCTCTCCATTGATTTTGGGAAGTCAATTAAACATCCATCCTATTAATGTTCTTTTTGTCTTGTTAACTTCAGGATCCATGTTTGGTATCTGGGGAGTCTTGCTCGGTATTCCAGTTTATGCCTCTGCTAAAGTTGTCATTTCAGCTATTTTTGAATGGTATAAGGTAGTTAGTGGCCTATATGAATTAGAAGGAGAGGAAGTAAAGAGTGAACAATAGTCAACAGATGTTACAGGCTTTGGAAGAGCAAGATTTAACCAAGGCTGAGTACTATTTCGTCAAAGCTTTAGAAAATGATCCAAGTGACCTTCTGTATGAGTTAGCCACCTATCTAGAAGGAATTGGTTTTTATCCTCAGGCCAAGGAAATTTACCTGAAAATCGTAGAGGACTTTCCAGAGGTTCATCTTAATCTAGCAACTATTGCTAGCGAAGATGGTCAAATAGAAGAAGCCTTTGCCTATCTAGAGGAAATCCAAGCTGACAGTGACTGGTATGTTTCGGCTTTGCTTCTTAAGGCAGACCTTTACCAGATGGAAGGTTTGACAGATGTGGCGCGTGAGAAGTTGCTAGAAGCATTGACTTATTCAGAGGATCCTCTATTGATATTGGGCTTGGCAGAGTTGGATAGTGAGTTGGAAAATTACCAAGAGGCTATTCAAGGATATGCCCAGTTAGATAATCGTTCGATTTATGAGCAAACGGGCATTTCTACCTATCAACGGATTGGATTTGCCTATGCCCAGTTAGGGAAATTTGAAACAGCTACAGAGTTTTTAGAAAAAGCCCTGGAGTTAGAATACGATGACCTAACAGCTTTTGAGTTAGCCAGTCTTTACTTTGATCAAGAAGAATACCAAAAAGCTGTCCTCTACTTTAAGCAGATTGATACCATTTCTCCTGAATTTGAAGGCTATGAGTATGGCTATAGCCAGGCCTTACATAAGGAACATCAAGCTCAAGAAGCCCTGCGTATCGTTAAGCAAGGCTTGGAGAAAAATCCCTTTGAAACTCGTCTCTTGCTAGCTGCTTCACAATTTTCTTATGAACTGCATGATGCTAGTGGTGCAGAAAATTATCTCCTTACTGCAAAAGAAGACGCTGAGGATACAGAAGAAATCTTACTCCGTTTAGCTACTATTTATCTAGAACAAGAGCGTTATGAGGATATTTTAGACTTACAAAGTGAGGAGCCAGAAAATCTCTTGACCAAGTGGATGATTGCCCGTTCCTATCAAGAGATGGACTATTTGGATACTGCCTACGAGTATTACCAAGAGTTAGCAGGAGATTTGAAGGACAATCCAGAGTTTCTGGAACACTATATCTATCTCTTGCGTGAATTGGGATACTTTGAGGAAGCAAAAGTCAATGCTCAATCTTACTTAAAACTGGTTCCAGATGATGTTCAAATGCAAGAATTGATTGAGAGATTATAACACTAAGTCTGGGAGAAAACTCAATTTCAATAGAAAATCAAGTAAATTTTCCTACAATAAAACGCATAATATCAAGTTTTTTTTTTGAACACCTGATACTATGCGTTTTTGTGATCGCAAAGACTTTTTATCCAGTCTCATCTTATAGTATATTGAAATAGAAACTGAACAAATTGATTAAGGAATTTAAAGCAATTCTAGAAATATTTCAGAAGCGATATTGTACGATTCTAGATTCAAATTACCTTATCATTTTTTATAGATATGATTTTATTGAATTGTTTTAAAAAAGAAAAAGCTTATATAAGTTTCAGATAGTGATTTAAACTTTGTCTCAAAAAAACCTGAGGTCATTGTTGCTAGAAATGGTAATAAAAAGTTTATTGATTTTGAATTAGGATGAGTCAAAAGGAATTTTAAAGCATTTTTTGTTATAATTAATTGAAGAATTATTGATATAAAAGGAGAAAAAATATGACTTTCGAAGAAATCCTGCCTGGGTTAAAGGCTAAGAAAAAATTTGTACGAACTGGATGGGGAGGTGCTGAAAACTATGTCCAACTTTTTGACACTATCGAGCAAAATGGTGTGGCCCTAGAAGTGACGCCCTATTTCCTCATCAACGTGTCTGGTGAGGGAGAAGGTTTTTCCATGTGGAGCCCGACACCTTGTGATGTTTTAGCGACGGATTGGGTAGAAGTGCATGACTAAACGTGTACTCATTACAGGAGTGAGTTCAGGAATTGGCATGGCTCAAGCTCAACTTTTTTTAGAGAATGGCTATCAAGTTTATGGAGTTGACCAAGGTGAAAATCCACTCTTACAGGGTGATTTCCACTTTTTACAGAGAGATTTGACCTTGGACTTGGAGCCTATTTTTGATTGGTGTCCTCAGGTTGATGTTTTGTGCAATACTGCTGGAGTTTTGGATGATTATAAACCACTGTTGGAACAGACAGCGCAGGAAATTCAAGAAATTTTTGAAATTAACTACGTGACTCCAGTAGAGTTGACTCGATTTTATTTGACACAAATGTTGGAAAATAAAAAGGGAATCATCATCAATATGTGCTCCATTGCTTCTAGCCTAGCAGGTGGCGGTGGACACGCCTATACTTCTTCGAAGCACGCCTTGGCAGGCTTTACCAAGCAGTTGGCTCTAGACTATGCAGAAGCTGGGATTCAGGTATTTGGGCTTGCTCCAGGAGCAGTCAAGACAGCTATGACCGCTGCGGATTTTGAGCCAGGTGGATTGGCTGACTGGGTGGCTAGTGAAACACCAATCAAACGCTGGATCGAGCCAGAGGAAGTGGCAGAAGTCAGTCTCTTTTTGGCCAGTGGAAAGGCATCTGCCATGCAGGGACAAATTTTGACAATAGATGGTGGCTGGTCTTTGAAGTAGGAGGATCTGATGGAAATCAAAAGACACTTTGGAGTCTACGCTGTTTGCTTTGAAAATGGGAAGTTACTCTGCATTGAAAAAACGAGAGGCCCTTATCAACATCGGTATGATCTACCTGGAGGCAGTCAGCAACTTGGTGAAGGACTGACGGAAACGCTGACTAGAGAAGTTATGGAAGAGACGGGATTTACTGTTAGAAGCTACTCTAATCCTCAAATCTACGATGTTTTCGTCAGGGAAGAGTTAAAAAATTTTATGGTTCACCATATCATGGCCTTGTATGATGTTGAAATGAATGAGAGTGCACCTCAAGTTACGATTTCGAAAGCTGTGTCTGATGGTGCGAATGATTCACTTGGATATATTTGGATGGATATTCAAGAGATCACAGAAGAAAATGCATCGCCATTAGTCTTAAAGGTTAAGTCTGAATTATTAGGATTTCCAGAACTGGACAAGACTTCTTACATGAATTGGAAGGTGAATGATGAAAAATCAACTAGCTCTTAGTGGCGAAAAAATTCTTGAAAAAATTTATCCTCAACTATTGCACCACATTGGCATGATTCGTGGGGAATATTTGTTGAGAGAGCTCAATCAAAACATCCTATTACCAAGTTGTCAGCAATTTGTAAAAGATTATCTAGAGACTATCTGCTCCCTGTACTCAGATGAAGAAGTCTGGTATCGTTTTTCAGAATTAACGAATACAGAAGCCAATTATTTAGAGGGGACTAAAGAGCATTTTGATGAAAATCATCCCTTGTTTGGTTATAGAGGAATTAGGCGTTTACTAGCGTGTCTGGATGAATTTCAGGCTGAGGCAAATGTCGTTACAGAGGTTTATCAAAATAATCCCAATCTGTCTCTTATTTTTCCTTTTGTCAATGATGCTGAACAGTTAAAGCAAGCTATTAGAGTATTGCGTCAGCATGATTTTACTGGGAAAGTCGGCACTATGATTGAATTACCGTCAGCGTATTTTGACTTGGACAGAATAATGGAAACGGGCATTTCAAAGATTGTAGTTGGAATGAATGATTTGACTTCCTTTGTTTTTGCCACTGTGAGAAACAGTCAATGGCATGATATGGAAAGTCCAATAATGTTAGATATGCTGAGACAGATGCAGGATAAAGCAAGGATTAAAAATATTGACTTTGCTGTAGCAGGATATCTGAATGTTTCTTTCTTACAAAAAATGAATCAGATGGGTATCGAATGCATTATCCACTATAGTTCTATTCCAGAGATTTTTAACTTAGAGATTGACCATCCAGACCATCTTAAACACATAAAAGAAGAAAGTAAAAAATTACAAAGGAGCACCCATGACACCGCAAGAAATGTGGAATAAATACAAGCAAATCAATTCTTCTATCGGAGATGAAATCGATGCTTGGGCTTTTGGAGTGGAACCAGACCTTTTAGCGGATTTGGTGTTTAAAGGCGAAAAGACAGCAACAGCGTCAGCCTACGACCTTTACGCACTAGAAGGCGAACTTCTTCCGCAAGAAGGCACCTTTGACATCATTTTAGACAGTCAAAATCAGGCTGTCTGCATTGTCGAAATTACAAGGGTTTCCGTTCAGCCCTTTAATCAAGTTTCTGCGCAACATGCCTTTAATGAAGGGGAAGGTGACAAATCCCTAGCCTATTGGCGTCAGGTTCATGAGGATTGTTTCGCCAAGTGGATGAGAGAAGCAGGACTGACTTTTACACATGAAAGCAAGGTTGTTTTAGAAGAATTTCGCAAGGTTTACCCACTGTAGACTTCTAGAAGGAAGAAAGTTTTGGAAATCGCTGTCCAATCCTTTTTTCTTAGACAAAACATGATATAATAAGTTTGTTTAAAGAAGAGCTCTAGCTCTTAAACTTAGATAGGAGAAAACTATGCAGGCAGTTGAACATTTTATTAAGCAATTTGTTCCTGAACATTATGATTTATTTTTAGACTTGAGTCGTGAGACCAAGACCTTTTCAGGAAAGGTGACTATTAGTGGTCAAGCACAGAGTGATCGCATCTCCCTCCACCAAAAAGACTTGGAAATCGCTTCTGTAGAAGTTGCAGGTCAAGCTCGTCCATTTACAGTTGATCATGACAATGAAGCCCTTCATATTGAACTTGCGGAAGTAGGTCAAGTTGAAGTGGTTATCGCTTTCTCAGGAAAAATTACAGACAACATGACAGGGATTTACCCATCTTACTACACAGTTGATGGAGTCAAGAAGGAAGTATTGTCTACTCAATTTGAGAGCCATTTTGCGCGCGAAGCCTTCCCATGTGTGGATGAGCCAGAAGCCAAAGCAACTTTTGACTTCTCTCTACGTTTTGACCAAGTAGAAGGTGAATTGGCCTTGTCTAACATGCCAGAAATCGATGTTGAAAACCGTAAGGAAACAGGTATCTGGAAGTTTGAGACAACACCTCGCATGTCTTCTTACTTGTTGGCTTTTGTTGCGGGTGATTTGCAAGGTGTAACGGCTAAAACTAAAAACGGTACCCTCGTAGGTGTTTACTCAACCAAAGCTCATCCACTATCAAACCTTGATTTCTCACTGGATATCGCTGTTCGCTCTATCGAGTTTTACGAAGATTACTATGGAGTTAAGTACCCAATTCCTCAATCTCTCCACATCGCCCTTCCTGACTTCTCAGCTGGAGCTATGGAAAACTGGGGTCTTGTGACCTATCGTGAAGTTTACTTGGTTGTGGATGAGAACTCAACTTTTGCCAGTCGTCAACAAGTTGCTCTTGTTGTGGCACATGAGTTGGCTCACCAATGGTTTGGTAACCTCGTTACTATGAAATGGTGGGATGACCTTTGGCTCAATGAAAGCTTCGCTAACATGATGGAATACGTCTGTGTGGATGCCATTGAGCCAAGCTGGAATATCTTTGAAGATTTCCAAACAGGTGGTGTTCCGTCTGCCTTGAAACGTGATGCGACTGATGGTGTTCAATCTGTTCACGTCGAAGTTAAGCATCCAGATGAAATTAATACACTATTTGACGGTGCTATCGTCTATGCCAAAGGAAGCCGCCTCATGCACATGCTTCGTCGTTGGCTAGGTGATGCCGATTTTGCCAAAGGTTTGCATGCCTACTTTGAAAAACATCAATACAGCAATACCATTGGTCGTGACCTTTGGGATGCTCTTGGTCAAGCGTCTGGACGTGATGTCGCAGCCTTTATGGATTCTTGGTTGGAACAACCTGGTTACCCAGTTCTTACTGTCAAAGTTGAAAATGATGTTTTGAAGATTTCACAAAAACAATTCTTCATCGGTGAGCACGAAGACAAGAACCGTCTCTGGGTTGTGCCACTGAATAGCAACTGGAAAGGCTTGCCTGATACACTTGAAACTGAAAGCATCGAAATTCCTGGCTACGCAGCCCTTCTTGCTGAAAACAAAGGAGCTCTTCGTCTCAACACTGAAAATACAGCCCACTATATTACAGACTATCAAGGAGAATTGTTAGATGCAGTTATTACTGACCTAGTTGATCTTGATAATACAAGCAAACTGCAAATCGTCCAAGAACGTCGTTTGCTTGCTGAAGCAGGGCACATTTCTTATGCTGACTTGCTCCCAGTCCTTGATAAACTTGCTAAGGAAGAATCTTACCTTGTCGTTTCAGCCATTTCTCAAGTGATTTCTGCCCTCGAGCGCTTTATCGATGAAGGAACAGAAGCTGAAAGAGCCTTCAAAGCTTTGGTTGCTAAATTGGCTCGTCACAACTATGACCGTCTTGGTTTCGAAGCTAAGGATGGAGAATCAGACGAGGATGAATTGGTTCGTCAGTTGGCCATTTCTATGATGATTCGCTCAAATGATGTAGAAGCTAGTCAAGTTGCTAGCCAAATCTTCGCAGCACACAAGGAGAATCTTGCAGGACTCCCAGCAGCTATTCGCTCACAAGTTCTGATTAATGAGATGAAACATCATGAGACTAAAGACTTGTTAGCACTTTATCTTGATACTTATACGCACGCAACAGATGCTGTCTTTAAACGTCAGTTGGCAGCAGCCCTTGCCTATAGTACAGATGCGGACAATATCCAAACCTTGATTGCTTCTTGGAAGGACAAATTTGTGGTCAAACCACAAGACTTGTCTGCTTGGTACTTCCAGTTCTTAAACCATCAAGCAACTCAGGAAACAGCATGGTCTTGGGCTCGTGAAAACTGGTCTTGGATTAAGGCAGCTCTTGGAGGAGATATGAGCTTTGATAGCTTTGTTATCCTTCCTGCTCATGTATTTAAGACAGATCAACGCTTGGCGGAATACAAGGAATTCTTTGAGCCACAACTTTCTGACCTTGCTCTTAGCCGTAACATCGGTATGGGAATCAAGGAAATTGCAGCGCGTGTTGATCTGATTAACCGTGAAAAAGCTGCAGTGGAAGCAGTTGTTCTTCAATACGGAACTAAATAATCAAGACTAAATGAAAATAAAACTCAGCTATCTCATGTAAAATGCAGAGAGTTGAGTTTTTTTTAAGGCAAATTTGGTATAATGGTTTTAATAAGGAGGAGTTTCTCATGATAAAAATCTTATTAGTTGAGGATGACTTAGGCCTGTCAAATTCAGTATTTGACTTTTTAGACGATTTTGCGGATGTCATGCAGGTATTTGATGGAGAAGAAGGTCTCTACGAAGCTGAAAGTGGCGTTTATGACTTGATTTTGCTCGATTTGATGTTGCCAGAAAAAAATGGTTTCCAAGTCTTGAAAGAATTGCGTGAAAAGGGAATTACGACACCAGTTCTGATTATGACTGCCAAGGAAAGTTTGGATGACAAGGGACATGGATTTGAATTGGGAGCAGATGATTATCTGACCAAGCCTTTCTACCTAGAAGAACTCAAAATGCGGATTCAAGCGCTTCTCAAACGTTCAGGTAAGTTTAATGAAAATACGCTATCTTATGGAGATATTCTCATCAATTTATCAACCAATACCGTTAAGGTTGAAGATACTCCTGTCGAATTGCTGGGGAAAGAGTTCGATTTACTAGTTTATTTCCTTCAAAATCAAAATGTTATTTTGCCTAAGACTCAGATTTTTGATCGTCTATGGGGATTTGATAGTGATACAACTATTTCAGTTGTCGAAGTTTATGTTTCAAAAGTCCGTAAGAAATTAAAAGGAACCACTTTTGCAGAGAATTTGCAAACCTTGCGTAGTGTTGGGTATATTTTAAAAGATGTTCAGTAAACTAAAAAAAACATGGTATGCGGATGACTTTAGTTACTTTATCCGCAACTTCGGTGTTTTCACCCTGATTTTCTCTACCATGACTCTGATTATTTTGCAAGTTATGCATTCGAGTCTATATACTTCGGTGGATGATACGCTCCATGGCTTGAGCAACAATCCTCAGGCAGTTATCCAACTTGCGGTAAATAGGGCGACAGAAGAGATTAAAGATTTAGAGAATGCCACTACAGATACTAGTAAGACTGAGATAAAACCCAATGTTAGTTCCAACACAGAAGTCATTCTTTTTGATAAGAATTTTATCCAGCTCCTTTCTGGAAACCGATTTTTGGGATTGGATAAGATTAAGTTAGAGAAAAAAGAACTAGGCCATATCTACCAGATTCAGGTTTTTAATAGCTATGGACAAGAAGAAATCTATCGCATGATTTTGATGGAAACGAATATTAGTTCGGTTTCAACCAATATCAAGTATGCGGCTGTCTTGATTAATACAAGTCAGTTGGAGCAGGCCAGTCAAAAGCATGAGCAATTGATTGTCGTTGTGATGGCTAGTTTCTGGATTTTGTCTTTACTTGCCAGTCTCTATCTAGCTAGGGTCAGTGTTCGTCCTCTGCTTGAGAGCATGCAGAAGCAGCAGTCCTTTGTGGAAAATGCTAGTCATGAGTTACGAACTCCACTTGCAGTTTTACAAAATCGTTTAGAGACACTTTTCCGGAAGCCAGAAGCTACCATTATGGATGTGAGTGAAAGCATTGCGTCGAGTTTGGAAGAAGTCCGAAATATGCGTTTTTTGACGACAAACTTGCTGAACTTAGCTCGGAGAGATGATGGAATTAAGCCGGAACTTGCAGAAGTTTCAACTAGCTTTTTTAATACGACTTTCACAAATTATGAGATGATTGCTTCGGAAAATGATCGTGTTTTCCGTTTTGAAAATCGCATCCATCGCACGATTGTCACAGACCAGCTTCTTTTGAAACAACTGATGACTATCCTATTTGATAATGCTGTCAAGTATACTGAAGAGGATGGTGAAATTGATTTTGTGATTTCAGCGACTGACCGTAATCTGTATTTACTTGTTTCTGATAATGGAGTCGGTATTTCAGCAGAAGATAAGAAGAAAATTTTTGATCGTTTTTATCGAGTGGACAAGGCTAGAACTCGTCAAAAAGGAGGTTTTGGTTTAGGATTATCACTGGCCAAGCAGATTGTAGATGCCTTAAAAGGAACCATTACTGTTAAAGATAATAAACCAAAAGGAACAATCTTTGAAGTGAAGATTGCCATTCAGACACCATCTAAAAAGAAAAAATAAAAATATCGCTCCAGTTGGGGCGATATTTTGGATTTATCTTTTTAGTTTTCGTTTGATAATAGAGCGTTGGATTTTTAGAACAAGTAAGCTGGATCCGATTGCTGCGATAAAAGCAAGAGCAGTTGATAATTTTAACGCCAAAAAGATAAAACTAAAGATAGCAATACAGATACAAAAAACAGCGACATTAACAAAAAATAGGATTTCTTGAAAACTGGTATCAGATTGTGATTCGGGCGCATAATCCTGATAGCGAGGAAGTTGCTGGTTTAATTCGTCTTGATAGTCTACCTCATATGATTGTAATTTTTTTACGGACATGGTTCTCTCCTTAACAGTACATACCTATTTTATCATTTTTTTAGCAGAGAATTATTACAGAAAGGTTACAAAAAGAATAAAGTGCTTTTTCAAAATCAATTTTCTTGACAGCATACTGTGAAAATGATACGATAGATAAATTCCTAAACGCTTATTAATATTCATAATTAATTATATTTGTAAGTAAATAATTCATTTTTACGAAAAATATTTACTTATTTTCTTGATTTTATTTAATTTGATTAGTGATATTTGTTTTGCACACAGAGACAGATTTTCTGTCTCCTATTTTTATAGTAGTGGGGTGTCTAATTGATGCCTCTTGGAAAAGTTAAAGGAGATAACAATGTATCTTGCTATCAAAGAAATATTACGTAACAAACTGCGATATAGTTTGATTTTAACCACTATTTTTCTTATTTCTTTTATGGTCTTTTTCATGACGAGTCTGGCTCTAGGTCTTGTTAGAAATAATAGAGCAGCAATTGATAACTGGCAAGCGACTGGTGTGGTTTTATCTGACTACGCAAATGATAATTTGACAGCATCTTTTATTCCTGAAAAGGATTATAAGGAAAAGAGATCTGAGGAGGCCGCTCCACTGGGTTATATGTTCGCTGTGACCAATCTAGTCGATGATAGTGAAAAGGTCAATGTTTCCGTCTTTGCTCAGGAGTGGGACGATTTTATCTCTCCTAGTTTGACAGAGGGACGGTATCCTGAAAGCGATGATGAGGTTGTCGTAGATCAGTCCTTTGAAAACTATGGAATTAAGCTAGGTGATGCCATTCAGCTTAATGGAAGCGAGGCAAGTTACAAGATTGTAGGTCTGACTCAAGGAAATAAATTTTTCACCGAGCCTGTTGTCTTTACAAGTTTGACAACTTATTGGATTTTGCAAGGAACCTTGAACTCTAATAAGTCGATATCTGCCTTGGTTTTGAAAAATGACATAGAAGTGACTGGCGATGGACTGAAACAGATTTCTATCCCAAAAATGATTTCGAAAATTCCTGGTTACACACCTCAAGTTAATGTATTTTCAGGAATGATTATCGCTATGATTGTTATAACAGGCTTGATTGTGGGTATATTTGTTTATATCATTACCATACAAAAGCTAGGACTTTATGGAATTATGCGGGCTCAGAGGATACAGATTAAAACCATTGTATGGTCTCTGTTCTGTCAGATCTTGCTTCTATCTGGTATGGGGATTGCTTTATCCTTGCTTGCTATCGGAGGAGTGATTTTTCTCTTACCAGCTACCTTCTTTTTCTACCCAAGTTGGATAGCCTACTCGATTCTAAGCTCGGTTATTTGCTTGATGGCTCTTCTTGGTGGTATCATTTCCCTCCCACGTTTGCTAAAGGTGGACCCGATTACTGTGATTGCAGAATGATAAGGAGAATAGTATGACAGCATTGATAGAAATGAATCAAGTGACAAAAACATACGGGGAAGGAAAGATGAAAGTCGTAGCTCTGCATGAGACGAATTTTCAGCTAAATGCGGGAGAGTTCGTAGCTATCGTTGGGCCTTCAGGTTCTGGAAAGACGACTTTTCTAACTACTCTAGGACAACTTCAGGAAGCATCGAGTGGAAAGATTTTAGTCAAGGGGAAGGAAACAGGCAGTCTGACGGAGAAGGAGAAAACGGACCTCCGTTTTAGAGAGTTTGGCTTCATTCTCCAAGCTTCAAACTTAATTCCTTTTCTAACGGTTAAGGAACAGCTGGATTTGATTGACAGACTGGATAAGGTAAAAAATAGTAAAAGTGATCGAAAAGAGCTGTTTGACTTGTTGGATTTGGACAAAGTACAAAATCAGTATCCCAAGGCTCTATCTGGTGGCGAACGTCAACGTGCTGCGATTGCTAGGGCGCTTTACAACAATCCTAGCATCGTGCTTGCAGATGAGCCTACAGCCAGTCTTGATACAGAGAGGGCTTACCAAGTAACGGATATGTTGGCTTCAATTGCCCATGAGCAAGGAAGAGGTGTTGTTATGATTACACATGATACACGCCTTCTTGATAAGGTTGACCGAGTTTATGTAATGAGTGATGGAAACTTGGTTGAAGAAAAATGTAAACAAATATAAAATATAGTGAATTGACAGATATTTTTCTAAAACGTTAGACATGAAAAACGCACCGGTTCTATGTAGCAAATTGATAAGTTATATAGATTTTGATGAGGTTGAACTAAAACTCAATTTTAAGAAAAATAAAGTAAATATTCCCACAATAAAACGTATAGTCTCAAGTTTTTTCAAGACTTGACTATGTGTTTTTTAATTTTCAAGACTTTTTCCCAGCCTCCTTATTTCTAACTTCAAAACGGTGTTTTGATCTGACTTCATCAGTTTTATTGCCAACCTTAAAACTCTACTTTGAGCAATCTGCATCTAGTTTTCTAGCTTGTTCTTTGATTTTTATTGAGTATATGGACTGCAAATTGCGCTAAAAAATGATATAATGGTGAAGTTATATAGTCCCGATAAGATGGTAGGCATTTATCACTAAGAAATACCTATCAGTACTTTGTAACTCTATAACACTATTTTTAAGGGGGGACATTTTTATGTCAGAACGTAAATTATTCACGTCTGAATCTGTATCTGAGGGGCATCCGGATAAGATCGCAGACCAAATTTCAGATGCTATCTTGGATGCTATTTTAGCAAAGGATCCAGAGGCACACGTTGCTGCTGAGACAGCTGTTTATACTGGTTCAGTTCATGTATTTGGTGAAATTTCAACTACAGCTTATGTAGATATTAACCGTGTGGTTCGTGATACCATTGCAGAGATTGGTTATACCAATACAGAATATGGATTTTCTGCTGAGACGGTGGGAGTACACCCATCTTTGGTGGAGCAATCGCCAGATATTGCTCAAGGTGTTAACGAAGCATTGGAGGTTCGTGGAAATGCGGATCAAGATCCACTTGATTTGATTGGTGCTGGAGACCAAGGTCTCATGTTTGGTTTTGCGGTAGATGAAACAGAAGAACTCATGCCACTTCCAATCTCACTCAGTCACAAGTTGGTTCGTCGTTTAGCAGAGCTTCGTAAGTCTGGTGAAATCAGCTATCTTCGTCCAGATTCTAAATCTCAAGTTACAGTTGAATATGATGAAAATGACCAGCCAGTGCGCGTGGATACAGTCGTTATTTCTACTCAGCATGATCCAGAAGTTAGCAATGAACAAATTCATGAAGATGTAATTAACAAGGTTATCAAAGAAGTGATTCCAGCATCTTATCTTGATGATGAGACCAAATTCTTTATCAATCCGACAGGTCGTTTTGTAATCGGTGGTCCTCAAGGGGACTCAGGTTTGACTGGTCGTAAAATTATTGTAGATACTTATGGTGGTTACTCACGTCACGGTGGTGGTGCCTTTTCTGGTAAGGATGCGACTAAGGTGGACCGTTCAGCTTCTTATGCAGCTCGCTACATTGCTAAAAACATTGTTGCAGCAGGTCTTGCTAAGAAGGCGGAAGTACAATTGGCATATGCTATCGGTGTTGCGCAACCTGTATCTGTTCGTATTGATACTTTTGGTACAGGAACAGTAGCTGAAAGCAAATTAGAAGCTGCAGCACGTCAGATTTTTGATCTTCGTCCAGCAGGAATCATCCAAATGCTGGATCTCAAACGTCCAATCTACCGTCAAACAGCGGCTTATGGACATATGGGACGTACAGATATCGATCTTCCATGGGAACGCTTGGATAAGGTAGAATCCTTGAAGGAAGCTGTCAAATAAAATCTTAAGAGGGGCTCGCCCCTCTTTTAATATACTATTTCCTCCAAAATCATTGAAATTATAGCTTGAATTTGATATGATGGTCTTATGGATAAAAGTAGAGCAAAACGTGTTGAGCACGATAAAAAGAGAATCGGATTAATAGCCCTAGTAGCTATCTTTTCAGTAAGTATTTGTGTCCTTGGATCAATAATTGGTTATAAAGTCTACACAAAGCAGCGTTTTGAACAAAGGATTGAAACGCTCAAAAAAGAGAAAGATGATCAATTGAGTGAGGGAAATCAGAAAGATCATTTTCGTAAAGGGCAAGCCGAAGTGATTGCCTATTATCCTCTTCAAGGGGAGCAAGTGATTTCGTCTGTAAAAGAAATCATGACACAGGATATTAAAGACAATCTAGAGGATAAGGAAAATCTGGTTTTTTATTATACGGAGAAACAGGATTCGACTTTAAAAGGGATTGTCAACAGAAGTGTGGTGAAACAAGTCTATGATTTAACTTCTTCAAGAGTTGAAGAGACTGAAAAAACTAATCTGGCAAAAGTCCATTTGACAGAAGATGGCAAACCTTTTACACTTGATCAATTATTTTCAGATGCTAGTAAGGCTAAAGAGAAGCTGTTAAAAGAAATTACCTCTTTCTTACAAGATAAGAAATTAGAACAAGAAAAGATTGATCAGATAGTTAAAGGCTTGTCTGACCAAGACTTGTCTGCATGGAATTTTGATTACAAGGATAGTCAGATTATCCTTTATCCAAGTCAGGCGGTTGAAAATCTGGATGAGATTGCCTTGCCAGTATCTAGTTTCTTTGAAGTTATTCAGTCCTCTTATTTATTAGATAAGGATACCGAGCTATATAAGGCTTATTATGAAAAGAAAAATCGTAAAGTGGTGGCCTTGACTTTTGATGATGGACCAAATCCTGCAACTACAAATCAAGCATTAGATACACTTTCTAAGTATGGTATTAAGGCAACTTTCTTCGTTTTAGGTAAGAATGTTTCTGGCAATGAAGAAATTTTGAAACGCATGAAAGCAGATGGTCATGTCATTGGAAACCATAGTTGGAGCCATCCAGTTCTTTCAAAGCTTTCGCTTGATGACGCTAAAAAACAGATTATTGATACAGAGGATGCGCTAACTAAAGTGCTAGGTTCTAGTTCAAAACTCATGCGTCCGCCTTATGGGGCCATTACAGACGACATTCGCAATAGCCTAGACTTGAGTTTTATTATGTGGGATGTGGACAGTCTGGACTGGAAGAGTAAAAATGAAGCAGCTATCTTGACAGAAATTCAGCGTGAAGTTAAGAATGGTTCTATTATTCTCATGCATGATATCCATGCTGAGACGGTAAATGCTCTACCGAAGGTTATTGACTATTTGAAAGGGCAAGGTTATGACTTTGTAACCGTACCAGATTTGTTAGATTCTCGTCTTCAAGCTCACCAGCTTTACTACGACCGTGACCAATAATTCAAAAAATCTAAAGAGATAAGTTTTCATTGAGAATTTGTTTCTTTGGATTTTCTTCTCATAGAAAGGAAAAATAATGAAATCTTATACTTTAAATAATGGCGTTACAATACCAGTTCTGGGTTTTGGAACCTGGAAGGCTGAAAATGGGGAGATTGCTTACCAAGCTGTCCTAGAGGCTTTAAAGGCAGGCTATCGCCATATCGATACGGCAGCTATCTATAAAAATGAAGAAAGTGTTGGTCGTGCTATTCAAGATAGTGGCGTTCCGCGTGAGGAAATTTTTGTAACCAGCAAACTCTGGAATAGAAATCACAACTATGAGCAAGCTCGTCAGGCTTTTGAAGAGTCTTTAGAGAAGCTGGGCTTGGAATATTTGGATTTGTATTTGATTCATTGGCCAAATCCAAAACCGCTCAGAGAAAATGACCAATGGAAAATCCGAAATTCAGAAGTCTGGAGAGCGATGGAAGATCTTTACCTAGAAGGCAAAATCCGTGCTATCGGAGTTAGTAATTTCCTTCCCCATCATTTGGATGCCTTGCTTGAAACAGCAAAAATTCTTCCAGCGGTCAATCAAGTTCGTTTGGCTCCAGGTGTCTATCAAGAGGAAGTCGTAGATTACTGTCGAGAAAAAGGAATTTTATTGGAAGCTTGGGGACCTTTTGGTCAGGGAGAACTATTTGATAGTAAGGAAGTCCAAGAAATCGCGGCAAATCATGGAAAATCGGTTGCTCAGATAGCCTTGGCCTGGAGCTTAGCAGAAGGATTTTTACCACTTCCGAAATCTGTCACAGCTTCTCGTATTCAAGCTAATCTTGATTGCTTTGGAATTGAACTGAGTCATGAGGAGCTAGAAACATTAAAAACGATAGCTGTTCAGTCGGGTGCTCCACGAGTTGATGATATGGATTTCTAGAAAATCATAAAAAGAATTGTACATTGTTCTAATTTTTGATATAATAGTCAGCAGGAAAGAAAGTCTTATGGCGTTCTTCAAGCGAGCTTGGGATAGTGGGAGCCAAGTAGGACAAAATAAAGAGCTGGCGCTTTCTGTAGTATTTTCAAAAACAATGAAGTAATAAATTAGGGTGGAACCGCGTTTTTGACGCCCCTAGGTTAAATCAACCTAGGATTGTCGGACGCGGTTCTTTCGCTTATTCAGTCTATTATGTGAAAGAAAGGAGAGACGTGGAAAACCTTTATCTTGTAAAAGACGATAGTCAACTAGCTACATTTCGTGATTTTGTAGTAAGAAATACTGAAAAGTTGAAAGATTATCAATCTTTTTTAAAGAATGAACTTGCAGTCTGTGATTTACCGCAAGCCGTTATTTGGTCAAGTTTTAATGCTGCTACACAGATTATTAGGGAAAGTGCTGTTCCAGCCTATACAAATAATAGACGAATGGTTATGACGCCTGATTTAGCTGTTTGGAAAGAGTTGTATTTGTATCAGTTGATGGACTACGAGTGTTCTCAGCAAACTCAAGCAATAGAAAGTCACTATCATTCTTTATCTGAAAATTTCCTCTTGCAGATTGTAGGACATGAGTTAGCTCATTGGTCGGAGCATTTTTTAGATGATTTTGATGGTTACGACTCTTATATATGGTTCGAAGAGGGGATGGTTGAATATATTAGTCGCAAGTATTTCTTGACAGAAGAGGAATTTCAAGCGGAAAAAATTTGTAATCAATCTCTTGTAGAACTTTTTCAGAAGAAGTATGGTTGGCATTCATTGAATGATTTTGGTTCTTCGACTTATGATAAGAACTATGCAAGTATTTTTTACGAATACTGGCGTAGTTTTTTGACAATAGATAAGTTGGTAGAAAATCTAGGTAGTGTACAAGCGGTCTTCGATTCTTATCATTTATGGGCAAATACAGATAAAACTCTTCCCTTGTTAAATTGGTTTGTTCAGCAGAAATTAATTGAAAAAGAAATATAAAAACTAAAGGAGTAAACAATGTCTAAGAAATTAACATTTTACTGCGTAAGTGGTAGAGACCTCCTTACAGTCGGGCTACCCCACACTCAGTACTAGAGTGCCTGAGCTAGACGCAGTACTAACTCGTCTTGCTTCGTATGATCGACGAGGCAGACTCGTGTCGCAAGTAATTTATATAAAAAGGAGTAAATAATGTCTAAAAAATTGACTTTCTACTGCGTCAGTGGCAGAGACCTCCTTACAGTCGGACTGCCCCACGCTCAGCACTAGAGTGCCTGAGCTAGACGCAGTACTAACTCGTCTTGCCTCGTATGATCGACGAGGCAGACTCGTGTCGCAAGTAATTTATATAAAAAGGAGTAAACAATGTCTAAAAAATTGACTTTCCACTGCATCAGTGGCAGAAACCTCCTTACAGTCGGACTGCCCCATGCTCAGTACTAGGGTGCTGAGCTAGACGCAGTACTAACTCGTCTTGCCTCGTATAATCGACGAGGCAGACTCGTGTCGCAAGAAATTATTTTTATTAAGGAGTATTCAATGTCTAAGAAATTAACATTTCAAGAAATTATTTTGACTTTGCAACAATTTTGGAATGACCAAGGTTGTATGCTTATGCAGGCTTATGACAACGAAAAAGGTGCGGGAACCATGAGTCCTTACACTTTCCTTCGTGCTATCGGACCTGAGCCATGGAATGCGGCTTATGTAGAACCATCACGTCGTCCTGCTGACGGTCGTTACGGAGAAAATCCTAACCGTCTTTACCAACACCACCAATTCCAAGTGGTCATGAAGCCATCTCCATCAAATATCCAGGAACTTTACCTTGAGTCTTTGGAAAAATTGGGAATCAATACTTTGGAACACGATATTCGTTTCGTTGAGGACAACTGGGAAAACCCATCAACTGGATCTGCAGGTCTTGGTTGGGAAGTTTGGCTTGATGGGATGGAAATTACTCAGTTCACTTATTTCCAACAAGTCGGTGGATTGGCAACTGGGCCTGTGACTGCAGAAGTTACTTATGGTTTGGAACGCTTGGCTTCTTATATTCAAGAAGTGGATTCTGTCTATGATATCGAATGGGCTGATGGTGTAAAATACGGAGAAATCTTTATTCAGCCTGAGTATGAGCACTCAAAATATTCATTTGAAATTTCAGATCAAGAAATGTTGCTTGAAAACTTTGATAAGTTTGAAAAAGAAGCTGGTCGTGCCTTGGAAGAAGGATTAGTACACCCTGCCTATGACTATGTTCTCAAATGTTCACACACCTTTAACCTGCTTGACGCGCGTGGTGCAGTATCTGTAACAGAGCGTGCAGGCTATATCGCCCGTATCCGTAACTTGGCCCGTGTCGTAGCAAAAACCTTTGTTGCAGAACGCAAACGCCTAGGTTACCCACTTTTGGATGAAGAAACACGAGCTAAACTCTTAGCAGAAGACGCAGAATAGTGAGTAATACTGTGCTCTAAAATCGTTAGTGGCAAGTCGAAGACTTGCTAGAGGGATATGCACCGCCGTACTGTTATGTGGGGATTTTTGAAACCTTAGGTTCAAAAATCAGTCAGCTAAATCCACTTTGATGAGACTGTTGGAAATCTTGATCAATATTGCATTAGATTTCCATACAGACTCACAAAGTTAGTTAGCGACGTCCCCAGTACCTAAGGTGCATATCAAAAAAGATTGAAGAAAATGTAAAGGAAAAAACATGACAAAAAACTTATTAGTAGAACTCGGTCTTGAAGAATTACCAGCCTATGTTGTCACACCAAGTGAAAAACAACTAGGCGAAAAAATGGCAGCCTTCCTCAAGGAAAACCGCCTGTCTTTTGAAGCTATTCAGACCTTCTCAACACCACGTCGTTTGGCTGTTCGTGTAACTGGTCTTGCAGACAAACAGTCTGATTTGACAGAAGATTTTAAGGGACCAGCAAAGAAAATTGCCTTGGATAGTGATGGGAACTTCACCAAAGCAGCTCAAGGATTTGTCCGTGGAAAAGGATTGACTGTTGAAGATATCGAATTCCGTGAAATCAAGGGTGAAGAATATGTCTATGTCACTAAGGAAGAAATTGGTCAAGCAGTTGAAGACATTGTTCCTGGTGTTGTAGATGTCTTGAAGTCATTGACTTTCCCTGTCAGCATGCACTGGGCTGGAAATAGCTTTGAATACATTCGTCCTGTTCACACTTTAACTGTTCTTTTAGATGAAGAAGAGTTTGATTTGGATTTCCTTGATATTAAGGGAGGGCGTGTGAGCCGTGGCCATCGTTTCTTAGGAAAAGAAACCAAGATTCAGTCAGCTTTGAGCTATGAAGAAGATCTTCGTAAGCAGTTTGTAATCGCAGATCCACGTGAACGTGAGCAAATGATTGTTGACCAAATTAAGGCAATCGAAGCTGAACACAGTGTAAGTATCGAAATTGATGCGGATTTGCTTAATGAAGTCTTGAACTTGGTTGAATACCCAACTGCCTTTATGGGAAGTTTTGATGCCAAATACCTTGAAGTTCCAGAAGAAGTCTTGGTGACTTCGATGAAAGAACACCAACGTTATTTTGTTGTCCGTGATCAAGATGGAAACCTCTTGCCAAACTTCATTTCTGTTCGTAACGGAAACGCAGAGCATTTGGAAAATGTCATCAAAGGAAATGAAAAAGTTTTGGTAGCTCGTTTGGAAGACGGAGAATTCTTCTGGCGTGAAGACCAAAAATTGGTGATTTCAGATCTTGTTGAAAAATTAAACAATGTCACTTTCCACGAGAAGATTGGTTCCCTTCGTGAACACATGATTCGTACGGGTCAAATCGCTGTACTTTTGGCAGAAAAAGCAGGTTTATCAGCTGATGAAACAGTTGACCTAGCTCGTGCAGCAGCCATTTACAAGTTTGACTTGTTGACTGGGATGGTTGGTGAATTTGACGAGCTCCAAGGAATTATGGGTGAAAAATATGCCCTTCTTGCTGGTGAAACTCCAGCGGTGGCAACTGCTATTCGTGAACACTACATGCCTACATCAGCCGAAGGAGAACTTCCAGAGAGTAAGGTCGGTGCAGTGCTTGCCATTGCAGATAAATTGGATACGATTTTGAGTTTCTTCTCAGTAGGTTTGATTCCATCAGGATCTAATGACCCTTATGCTCTTCGCCGTGCAACTCAAGGTGTGGTTCGTATCTTGGATGCCTTTGGTTGGCACATTGCTATGGATGAGCTGATTGATAGCCTTTATGATCTAACATTTGACAGCTTGACTTATGAAAATAAGGCAGAGGTTATGGACTTTATCAAGGCTCGTGTTGATAAGATGATGGGTTCTACTCCAAAAGACATCAAGGAAGCAGTTCTTGCAGGATCAAACTTTGTTGTGGCGGATATGTTGGAAGCAGCAAGTGCTCTCGTAGAAGCAAGCAAGGAAGAAGATTTCAAACCATCTGTTGAATCACTTTCTCGTGCCTTTAACTTGGCTGAGAAGGCAGAAGGTGTTGCTACAGTTGATTCAGCACTTTTTGAAAATGACCAAGAGAAAGCCTTGGCAGAAGCCGTCGAATCACTCGTTTTGTCAGGGACTGCCAGTCAACAATTGAAACAGCTCTTTGCGCTTAGTCCAGTTATTGATGCTTTCTTTGAGAACACCATGGTAATGGCAGAAGATCAGGCTGTTCGTAAAAATCGCTTGGCTATCTTGTCTCAATTAACCAAGAAAGCAGCTAAACTTGCACGTTTTAACCAAATCAATACCAAATAAAATCTGTTAAACGGATTAAATCTTATCATAAAGGAGAGAAACATGGATCCTAAAAAAATTGATCGTATCAATGAGCTTGCCAAAAAGAAAAAAGCAGAAGGCTTGACACCAGAAGAAAAAGTGGAACAAGCTAAACTACGTGAGGAGTACATCGAAGGTTATCGTCGCGCTGTTCGTCACCACATCGAAGGAATCAAAATTGTGGACGAAGAAGGAAACGACCTTACACCAGAAAAACTACGCCAAGTCCAACGTGAAAAAGGTTTACATGGCCGTAGTCTTGATGACCCAAATTCATAATAGAATTTTCTTTCTTTTAACAAGGATAGATAAAATAATACTCAATGAAAATCAAANNCGTGGTTTGAATTTGATTTTTGAAGAGTATAATAACCAAAAGACTAGCAGTTTGTCTCTGCTAGTCTTTTTTTGCTAAAAAAGGAACCAAGATGGTTCCTAAAACTATTATTAGTTACTTGCGCCAGATGTAGCATCGGCGTCACCACCGTGGCTTCCAGCATCACCTGCATCAGAAGCTCCAGATGTGGCATCTGCTCCGCCGTGTCCTCCAGCAGGAGCTGCAGCATTTCCACCAACTAGACGTTGACCAGTTGTTTCTAAGTACCAATCAAGCCATGGTTGGAAATTAAAGATAATTTCATTAATTCCAGCATATGAACCATCTGGGTAGTACATTGCCTTGTAGTTATGTGTATTAATAACGCCTTCTGGAGTTCCTGGTACAATTGTACGAACATACTCTTGATCTCCGTTACGAAGTACACCAACAACCCATTCAACGTTCTTCATTCTTGCAGGTGGAAGAGAAGCATGTACTGTTCCTAGTCGGCTACCTGCTTGAACTCGTACACGTTTACCATACATAGTGTTTGGATCTTGATGTGCGTTATTATAGTACAAGAATTGGTTATTATCATCCGCATATGTCAACTCAAATGGCATTGCTTTCAAGAACATATCAATTTGGTTAACTGTCAAGATACCGTGGTCTAATTTAACGTAAGTGTCTCCAGAAACAGCTCCAACAAGTTCAGCTGCTTTTTCTACCCATTCAGGATCATCAGGGTCAACACCTTGAATGGTG